>NZ_JBHUVA010000003.1:0-264945 GCF_042670805.1 Micromonospora sp. NPDC057141
GCGCGAGAGCGCGGCGGCCGGGGCCGGTGCCGGGGGGTGAGAAGGGAACCCCTCTCTACCGGAGGCGTTGACAAGGGGCCCCTCCTTGTTCAGTTGCAGCGTGAGCCGTTGAGGGTGAAACCGGCGGCGGCGGGCAGCGAGGCACCGGAGAAGGTGCCCTGGAACCCGACGCTCACCGTGCCGCCGGACGGCAGGTCGCCGTTCCAGGCGGCGTTTCGGACGAGGAGCCCGTCGCCGTTCTGGGTCCACTCGCCGTTCCAGCCGCTGGTCAGCCGTACGCCGGAGCCGGCGGGGAAGCCGAAGGACAGCGACCACGCGTTCAGCGCGCTGCCCTCGTTGGTGATCCGCAATTCGGCGGTGAACCCGCCGGCCCAGGTGTTCGGGGTGAAGGTGACCGTGCACCCGCTGCCCGGCGGGTTCGTCGTCGGGGGCGCGGTGGTCGGGGGCGCGGTCGTCGGCGGCGCGGTGGTCGGCGGCGTCGTGGTGGGCGCGGCGGTCGTCGGGACCGGCCCGGCGGCGATCGCCAGGTCGTAGGCCCGCTGCGGGACGAACTGGCCGGCCGCCGCGATGCAGCCGTCGGCCTCGCCGGGCAGCTTCACCCACAGGTACGCGTCGATCGCCGAGTCGCCGGTCGCGGTGGTGCTCGGTGTGCCGATCGCCCGCCCCGGCGGGTCGCACCACTCGGACCCGAGTGGGCCGTTGCCGTTGCGGCTGGTGTCGATCACGGCCTTCAGCCGGGACACGCCGGTGGCGGCGATGACCTGCTTGGCGTACGACACGGACTCGGCGGTGGTGCGGTAGTTCGACACGTTCAGCGAGATGCCGTCGGCGCTGTTGGCGATGTCCGCCCCGTTGAGTCGGGATGCGATCTCGGCCGGAGCCAGCCACGCCGAGTGCCCCGCGTCGAAGTAGACCTTCGCCTGCGCAGAGCCGGCCTTGAGCGTCTTGCCGGCGTACGCCATCGACGCCCGGGTCTCGGCCTGTTGGCTGGCGCTCTGGCAGCTTGTCATGATCGGCAGGACGTCGGGCTCCAGCACGATCGTGGCGGGTCGCCCGGCCAGGCCGGCGGCGACCTGGTCCACCCACTGCCGGTAGGCGGAGTGGCTGGGCGCGCCGCCGCCGCTGGCGCCGCTGCAGTCGCGGTTCGGGATGTTGTAGACCACCATGATCGGGATCTTCCCGGCCGCGGCGGCGGCCCCGACGAACTGGTCCACCTCGGACCGTACCGTCGAGGTGTTGGTGGTGGTGTACCACCGGCCCTGCGGCACGCTCGCGATCCGGTCCCGGATCACGGCGGTCCGCGAGTCGCCGGGGTTGGCGGCCACCCAGCGGGCGGCGCTGGCTTGCGGGTCGACGTAGAACGCGGAGTCGGCGGCGGCGGCCGGGGCGGCCCCGAGCAGGCCGACGGCGACGGTGGCGGCGGTGAGTGCGGTCGCGCTGGCGGCCACGGCCGCGAGCGCCGGTCTGCTTCTCATGGGCGTCGTCCTCCACGAATCGATGAATGTGCGTGGAAGCGCTCCCACGCTTTCTCGACAAGGTACGCGTCGATTGCCGACATGTGAAGACCCTGTGACGCCGTTCGACCGGTTTCCGGGGGGAGGAGATGGTGCCTTCGGGCGGTCGGCTCACGCCTTCGGGCGGGCGCGCAGGTGGGCCCGCTCGCCCTGGCTGCCGAACAGGCTGAGGAACTCGACCGGCCCGGCGTCGGCGGCCCCGAACCAGTGCGGCACGCGGGTGTCGAACTCGGCCGCCTCGCCGGGGGAGAGGACCAGGTCCCGCTCGCCGAGCACCATCCGCAGCCGGCCGTTGAGCACGTACAGCCACTCGTAGCCCTCGTGGGTCTGCGGGTCGGGCTCCCGGCGACCGCCGCCCGCCGGGATCACCAGCTTGTACGCCTGGATGCCGCCGGCCCGACGGGTCAGCGGCAGCATGATCATGCCGTGCCGGGTGACGGGACGCAGGTGGATGCGCGGATCCCCGGTCGGCGGGGCGCCCACCAGATCGTCGAGCGTCACGCCGTGCGCCCGCGCCAGGGGGAGCAGCTGCTCCAGGGTCGGCCGGCGGGCACCGGACTCCAGCCGGGACAGGGTGCTCACCGAGATGCCGGTCGCCGCCGACAGCTCGGCCAGCGTGGTGTCGCGCTGCCGGCGCAGCGCCCGCAGCCGGGGCCCGACCCCGGCGAGCGCCCCATCCAGGTCGTCGGTCACCCCACGAGCTTGCCAGACCGGCAAGGCGGCTACCCCCTACGATCCTTGGATGGGAGTGGACCGGGCGCGGGTCGTGGTGGTCGGGGCGGGCATCGCCGGGGTGGCGTGTGCCGCCGAGCTGCACCGGGCGGGGATCCCGGTGCAGGTCCGCGAACGTGGCCGGGTGCCGGGCGGCCGGATGGCCAGCAAGCGGTTCGACGGGCGGCCGGCGGACCTCGGCGCGGCGTACTTCACCGTGAGCGACCCCGGTTTCGCCGAGGTGGTGGGCGGCTGGGCGGCCGCCGGGCTGGCCCGGGAGTGGACGGACACCTTCGTGGCCTACTCCGCCGACGGCCGGCGGGAGGTGCCCGGGCCGATGCGCTGGGCCGCCCCGCGCGGGCTGCGGTCGCTGGTCGAGCACCTGGCCGCCGACCTGCCCGTCGCCGTCGACCGGCCGGTGCTCGGCGTCGGGCCGGGGCCGACCGTCGACGGGGAGCCCTGCGCCGCCGTGGCGCTGGCCGTGCCGGGCCCACAGGCGGCCCTGCTGCTCGACCCGGCGCTGGGGGCGGCCACCGCCGCCATACAGGCGCAGCGGTGGTCGCCGACGCTGAGCGGGGTGCTGCGCTTCCCGGCCAGGTCCTGGCCGGACTTCCGGGGCGCGTTCGTCAACGACCACCCGCTGCTCAGCCTCGTCTGTGACGACGGCGACCGGCGCGGCGACGGCGCCCCGGTGCTGGTCGCGCACACCACGCCCGAGTTCGCCGCGGGGCACCTCGCCCAGCCCACCGGGGCCGCGCGGGCGATCGAGGAGGCCGTCCGCGACCTGCTCGGCCTGCCCGACCGGGCCGAGCACGTGCACGTGCACCGCTGGACGTACGCGAAGCCGGTCGACCGGGCCGGCGACGGCACGTACCACCTCGATGCCGACGGCATCGGCCTGGCCGGGGACGCCTTCGGCGAGCCCCGGATCCAGAGCGCCTGGCGCTCCGGCCGCGACCTGGGCCAAGCCCTGACCACCCCCTGACCCCTGCCCCCTGCCGCACCCCACCCTGCCCCCGCCCCGCTCCCGCGATCTTGCAGTTGCGGCCCCTGGAACGGGGCTTGTGCCCGCTGTTCCCGGGCCGTAAGTGCAAGATCGCGGGAGGAGGGGCGGCGGCGCGTTCGCCCTGGCGGTGGCGTGCGCCCCCGACGACCAGCCCGGCGCGACGCTCGGCCCAGCGCCGCGAGCGGGGAGTCCGCCAGAGCCTCCAGCAGGGTGGCCGGGGCGTCGTAGACGGCCACCGCGCCCGCCCCGGCCAGCTACCCGGCCGGGGCTCGCCTTACCCGGCCGGGATGAGGATCTCGAACCAGACCGTCGAGCCACGGACCGTCGGGTCGGTGCCCCAGGCGTCACTGAGCTGCTCGATGAGGCCGAGCCCTCGGCCCCGGCTGCTCAACGTGTCGGTCCGGGCCCGGGTCACGGTGCCCCGGGTCCCGGAGTCGGCCACCGACACCAGCAGCCGCTCCGGGCTGAGGTCGATCTCGACGCGGGCGGCGGTGCCGGCGTGCAGCAGCGCGTTGGTCGTCAACTCGCTGGTGCACAGCACCGCGGCCCCGACCACGGCCTCGGGCACCTGCCAGTCGGTGAGCTGGGCCGTCATCCAGTGCCGCACCCGGCTCGGCGCGGTCGGCTCCGCCGGCACCTCCATGCTCGCCGAGCGGCTGGGGATCAGCGCGTGTTCCACCGCCAGCACCGCGACGTCGTCTTCCGTGGCGCCGGCGACCGCCGCCGTCGCCACCGCGCACAGCGCGCGGGGGTCGCCGCTGGCCGCCCCCGCCACGGCACCGGCCAGGCTGTCCAACCCGGCGGCGAGGCTCTGCCGCCGCCGCTCGACCACCCCGTCGCTGAACAGCAGCAGGGTGTCGCCCGGGGCGAAGCGGACGGTGGTGGTGCGCGGGTCGCAGCCCAGCCCGAGCGGGGCGCCCGGCGGCACGTCCAGGTATTCCGCCGCCGGCTCGCCGTCGGGCCCGGCCCGGCGTACCAGCGGCGCGGGGTGCCCGGCGCTGGCCAGCGTGAGCCGCTCCCGCTGCGCGTCGACCACCCCGAACACCACGGTCACGAACAGCTCGTGGCTGCCCGTCTCGGCGCCGAGGCTGCCCACCAGGCGGTCCAGCCCGGCGAGTACGGCGTCGGGCCGGGGATCGGTCAGCGCCAGCGCGCGCAGCGCCGCCCGGACCTGGCCCATCCGGGCCGCCGCCTGCACGTCGTGCCCCGCCACGTCGCCGAGGACGACGCCCAGCTCGCCGCTGGGCAGCAGGAACGCGTCGTAGAAGTCCCCGCCGGCGGCGTTGCCGTCGACGCCGGCGTCGTAGCGGGCGGCGATCCGCAGCCGGGGCAGATCCGGCAGGTGCTCCGGCAGCATGCTGCGTTGCAGCAGTTGGGCGGTGCCGTGCTGGGTCTCGAACCGGCGGGCGCGTTCCGCGGCCTGGCCGATCAGCTCGGCCGAGGCGGCCAGCAGGGCCCGCTCGGCGGCCGACCAGGCGCGCGCCGCATGGTAACCGACGGTCAACCCGCCCCGCAGGGCCGACGTGCGCAGCGGCTGGGCGGCCAGTCCCTGCACCTTCTGGTCGTGCCGGTCCACCGCGATGTCCCGCAGCGGCTGGCCGTCGGAGACGAACTGGGCGACCCCGCTGCGCGCGGCGACGATCAGCGGCCCGGTGGAGTCGGCGGGTGAGCGCCGCCACAGCGGGGGCAGGCGCTCGTCGGCCTCGTCCAGCAGCTCCCCGCGGACCCGCCGTACCGTCCGCCACCCGGCACCGTCGTCCACCCCGAAGGTGACCCGGTCGGCGTCGAACGCGGCGAGCAGGTAGCGCAGGGCGACCCGGGCCACGTCGTCCAGGGTGAGGGTGCCGGCCAGCGCGGCGGCCACGTCGCTGAGGCTCTGCAACTGCTCCGTGACCTGACTGGTCTCGGCGGCGACGATCAGCACCCCGACGATCCGCCCGGCGCCGTCCCGCACCGGGGAGTGGCCCCGGGTGAACACCGCCTGCGCCCGCGCGTCGGGTTGCTGCTGGTCGTACGGGAGCACTGCCTCCCGTTCCAGGGACGACTCGCCCCGCCGGTGGGCGCGCTCGATCGCGTCGCCGACGCCCGGCTGGTCCCACACGTCGGCGAACACCTCGGCGGCCGGCCGGCCCGCCGCGCCGGGGTGGCGGTCGCCGACGAGCGTCGCGTACGCGTCGTTGTAGAACAGTAGGAGGTCGTCGCCGAGGGCGAGCGCCATCGGCACCGGCGAGGCGAGGATCAGCTCGGCCGCGCCGCGTACCACCGGGTCCGAGTGCTGGGGCGGGCCGGGCGTCGTCGCGGCCCGGGAGCGGCCGGGAACGACGCCCGTAGCGTCGGAGGCGGACGCCTCCGCGGCGGGCGTTGCTGGCGTGGGGACTCGCCCGACCGTGCCTGGCATGTCCGCAGCCTAGCCGGAGCGCCCGGCCCCCGGCCTGATCGCGGGGCCGACCGGCGTCGGGCGGTCCCGCCGGGTCGGAGGCGGGTCCCTGTCAGCGCAGGTCAGGGCCGCTCTGGGCTGCGATGTCGGGAAATTTGGTACGCGTCGCGCGGCGTGCGGCGCACCGAGGCGGGTATGCGCGCGCCGAAGTCCATGCGACAGGAGGGACACCATGCAGAAAACCCTCGCGGTCGGGCAGGTAGACATCGGTACCGCCCTGACCGATATGTGGAGGTCGGTGCTGCTCTTCGTCCCGAGGGCGATCGCGTTCATCGTGATCCTCGTGGTGGGGTGGCTCATCGCCAAAGCGGTCCTCAAGATCGTTGACGCGGCACTGGAACGGGTGGGGTTCGACCGCGCGGTCGAACGGGGTGGGATCCGGCGCGCGCTGGAACGCACCAAGTACGACGCCAGCGACATCCTGGCGAAACTGGCGTACTACGCCGTGCTGTTGTTCACCCTGCAGTTCGCCTTCGGGGTGTGGGGGCCGAACGCGATCAGCGACCTGATCCGGGGGGTGGTCTCGTGGCTGCCCCGGGCGTTCATCGCGATCGTCATCGTGGTGGTGGCCGCCGCGATCGCCAACGCGGTTCGGGACCTGGTCACCGGCTTCCTGGGCGGCCTGTCCTACGGCCGGGTGCTGGCCGACCTGACGGCGATCTTCATCCTGGCGCTCGGTGTCATCGCCGCGCTCAACCAGGTGGGCATCGCCACCACGGTCACCACGCCGGTGCTGATCGCGGTGCTCGCCACGGTGGCCGGCATCCTGATCGTCGGCGTCGGCGGCGGCCTGGTGCGGCCGATGCAGAACCGCTGGGAGGGGTGGCTCGACCGCGCCGCCGAGGAGTCCCGGGCGCTGCGGGAGCACCGCCAGGCGCAGGCCACCGGCCGGGGGGACGTCGAGCGGCGGATGGCTGACCGGGGTGCCGAGCGCGCCCGGGCCAAGCCGGAGGGCTCGATGACCGGGGCCCGCGGCGGGCAGGGGACGTACCGCTCCGGCAACCTGCCGGGCGACGAGACCCAACAGTTCGGCCGCCCGGGCAGCTGACCGGGGGGAACACGAGGGGGAGGGGGCCCGCGCGGGCCCCCTCCGTCGTGCGTCCGGTCAGAGCGTCGGCAGCGGGGCCGGGCGGGTGCCCAGGGAGCGGGCCAGGGCGCAGACCGCGAGCAGACGGGTGAGTAGCCAGTCGGGCTCCGACCAGTCCGCCGAGCGGGTGGGCGGCTGCCAGCCGTGCTCGCGCGCCGCGTCCCGGACGCCCTCGGCGTACCCGGCGAGCGCGGCGGGGGTCAGCGGCCGGTGGTCGCCGCCGAGACCGTCCCGGACGGCGGCGGCGTGCTGGTCGACCTCGGCGAGCAGGCCGGGGCGGGCTGCGGCGGCGGCGAGCCCGGCGGTGCCGATCGAGACCGTCAGCACGGCGAGGGCGGAGCTGGCGGAGTCCACGGCGGAGCGGCCCGGGGCCCGGTTCGACGGCACACGCATGAGGACCGAGGTTAACTGGCTGGTAACCGGGCGCGCCTCCGCCGCTCGGCCGGCCCCGGCTCCTCCACCCATCGGCAGGCACCCCGACCGCCAGGATTGACCCGGCCGGCGCGGGGCAGAAGGGAAAGCGGGTCGGCACCGGCGCGACCGGCACATGGAGGAACGCATGGGACAGCAGGACGAACCCGACGAGCGGCACCGCCGCCCTGCCGGGGTGAGTGACACCACCGTCGAGGCGCTGAACAGGCTCAGCGAGGCGCTGGAGACGGTCGAGCGGGTGCGCGGGCACCTCTACTCGCTGCACCAGTTGGTCGGCCACGCCGACCTGATGCTCGACGAAGCCGTCGAGAAGTTCCGCGCGGCCGGGCACGACGCGATCGCCGACCGGATCGCCACCGACCTGCTCGGCCGCAACGTGGTCGCCGGCCGGTGGACCTTCCAGATCGTCGAGGATTTCGACGACGGGTACTACGCGCTGTTCCGGGACCTCGACCGGCAGGCCCGCGACGAGCTGGTCGGCGGCCGGCGGCACCTGTACGAGGCGGAGATGAAGGAGCGGCGGCGCACCCGGGGCCGCCCCGGGCACGAGGCGCGACCGGCCGACGACCAGCGCTGACGCCGAGGCTGGCGCTGGCGGCGGTCCGCCCACGCCTCGTGCCCATGCCTGCGCCCGCCCGCGCTCGCCGTCGACCGTGACGTTGCGTCATCCCAGGGGTCGGTGGTGCCGCCACCCAGTGCCCGGTTTCCGCGTAACGAGGCGTAGTCGGCCAGTGCGTCGAGGATGGCACGTCCGTCCCCGGTGACCCATCCGAACTCGGACGACGAGGTGTCGCCGGTAGGGACCGACTCCGCTTCTTCGGAGCCGGTCCCTACCGGACCATCGCTGCGACCGCGGTGGCGCGGTTCGTCACGCCAAGGTGAACCGCCACTGCTGGTTGGTGCCGCCGTGGCAACTCCATTGCAGCAGCCGGGCGCCGTCGGTGGTGGCGCCGCCGTTGACGTCCAGGCAGAGCCCGCTCTGCACGTTGCGCACCGTGTACACCCCGGAGGTCGCGGTCGCCGTCGCGGTGAACTTCTGCTGGTTGCTGTTGTTGCAGGTGGCCTGCTGGAGGAACGCCCCCGTCGCGGTGGAGCCGCCGATCACCTCGGCGCACTTGCCGCTGTGCACCGCCTTCAGGTAGACCGCACCGCTACCAGCGTCGACGGCCTGCCACTTCTGGTTGTTGCCACCGGTGGCTGCCCACTGGGTGAGCTGGGCGCCGTCGGCGGTGGAGACGCCGCTGACGTCCATCAGCTTTCCGCTGTGCTGCGCGGTGAGCGTCCAGGTCTTGCCCGCCACGCCGGTGTCGGTGCCGGGCACGCCGACGCCGGTGCCGCCGAAGGTGTGTGAGTCGAGGTCGAACCAGTTGTTCGAGCTGCCCTTGAACACCATGTAGAGCGTCTGCGTCCCCGCGAGGGCGGAGACACTCACCGGCGCCGTGGACTGGTAGTTGTCCCAGCCGCCGGTGCTCGGCACCGGAGTGGTGGCCAGCAGCGTTCCGGTCGGTGAGCCGGCACGCAGCTCGATCGAGCCGCCACCGGACGGCGACGACAACCGGTAGCTGACGGTCGAGATGCCCGACAGGCTCATCGGGCTGAACGCGATCCAGTCGTTGTTGGAGATGTCCCCGACCCGCTTGGTGCTCTCTGCGGCCGCCTGGTCGACGACCCGGATGCCGGACTGGCTGCTGAAGTATTCGGCCTGCTTGTGCTTCGGCTGGAGGATCGCCTGCGCGGTGCCGGTGAGCGGGGACGCGCCGCCCGCGCCACCGCTGTCGGTGTACCGCGCGTTCAGCACGTAGAACAGGTTCGCGCCATCGGGGTGCCCGCCGAGCAGATCGGTGGAGATGGTGCCCGAGCAGCCCGGGTACTCGGTTGTCTCGTGTGCGTGGTCGTCGTGGCCCAGCGCCGGGTTGAGGAGCACCTTCGAGCAGTCGACCGTGCCGCCGTCCGGATCGGTGACGCTGATCTGGTACGACACCTTGTCACCGAAGGTGAGCATCCCACCGTTGGCGGGCGTGGTGATGGTGACCACCGGCGCGGTGTTGCCGACGGTGATCTGGACGTTGGCGAAGCCCGTCTTACCGGTGTTGTCGGTGACCTTGAGCTGCGCGGTGTAGTTGCCGTTGGAGGTGTAGACGTGCGACGGGTTGGCCGCCGTGGAGCTGGTTCCGTCGCCGAACGTCCACTGGTAGCTGAGCGTGTTGCCGGGGTCCGGGTCGGCCGTGCCGGCGCTGCTGAACTGGACGGTCAGTGGGGCGGTGCCGCTGGTGGGCGTGCCGGTGGCCTTGGCGATCGGTGACCGCCCACCCTGGATGTAGTCGATCCGGTAGAGCCCGGAGTCACTGTTGCCGCCGCCGAAGTTGGTGCCCCACTCCAGCAGGTAGAGCGAGCCGTCCGTGCCGAACTCCATGTCCATCGGCTTGTTGAACCCACCCCCCGGCAGGAACGGGTTGGTGCGGGTCACCGCCGTGGCGGAGTCGAAGTGCACCTCCTTGATGTAGTTGCGCGACCACTCGTAGAAGAAGTGCACGCCGTCGTAGTAGGGCGGGAACTTCGTCGCGGACGGGTTCGCCGCGTCGTACCGGTAGACCGGCCCGCCCATCGGCGCGGAGCCGCCGGAGCCGAGCTCCGGGAAGGTCGGCGAGGTGCCGTAGCCGTACCAGATGTTGGGCGCGACGATCGGACGCAGGCTGGTCAGGCCGGTGTTGTTGGGCGAGTTGTTGACCGGTGCGTTGCAGTTGAACTTGGCGCCGACGACGCCCGTGTCCGGGTTGAACGGCGCGTAGGGCTGGTTGTCGCCGTGGCAGAACGGCCACCCGTAGTTGCCGGGTGCCTTGATCACGTTCAGCTCGACCAGGCCTTCGGGGCCGCGGTTGGTGGTGGGCGGGTTGCGGTCCGGCCCGTAGTCGGCCAGGTAGACCCAGCCGTTGGCCGGGTCGATCGAGAACCGGAACGGGTTGCGGAAGCCCATCGCGTAGATCTCCGGCCGGGTCTGCGCCGTGCCCTGGGGGTAGAGGTTGCCCGTCGGGACGGTGTAGCCGCCGCCGGCCGAGGGCCGGATGCGCAGCAGCTTGCCGCGCAGGTCGTTGGTGTTGCCGGCGGTCCGGGCGGCGTCGAGGTTGGCCTTGCCCGGCCGCCAGTCCAGTGGGGCGTAGCCCTGCCAGTTGGGGTCGAGGTTCGGCGGCGTGTCGTCTCCGGTGCCGATGTAGAGGTTCCCGTCCGGGCCGAATTCGATGTAGCCACCGGTGTGGCCGGGCTCGGGGAAGGTGCGGTCACGGTACGCCGGAATATCGATGATCGTCACACCGCTGGACGTGTTCAGTGTGTCACCGGTGAGCGTGTAGCGCGAGACGCGGTTGACGTCGGTCGTGCTGCTCGCCGGCGAATGGTACAGGTACACGTACCCGTTGCTGGCGAAGTTCGGGTCCAACGCCATGCCGGTCAGGCCGTCCTCGCCTCCGGTGTAGACACTCAGCGTGGCGGCGGTGACGGTGCTGTTGGTGGCGGGCTTGAAGATCTTGACCTGTCCGCCGCGCTGGACGTAGATGACCCGGCCGTCCGGCAGCGCCGCCAGGGCCATCGGGTCGACCGTGTTGTCGTCCAGGGTGCGCTTCTCGAAGTTGCCCCAGACGGTGCCGCCGCAGTCGCCGGGGGCGTTGCCGGCGGCCCACTGGACGCCACCGAGGACGTGGTTGCGGAAGTTGGTCTCGCTGTAGGACTCGATCGCGTGGCCCATCGCGGTGGCCCACACTCGTCCGCCGCCGGCGTTGCGGCACCAGGAGATCGGGTGGTCCGGGCCCATCGCCCGGGATCCCGGATTGTACGTGCGCTCGTCGGCGGTCACGAGGACGTGCACGTTGCCGCGCGGGTTGGTGTCGAAGTTGTACCACTCCTCGCTGCGGTTCCAGCGGTCCGGCAGGCCGGTCGTCGACGGGTGCTGCTTGTCGGCGACGATGGCGGTGCCGGGCAGCACGCCGGGGGAGTGCTCGGGCATGTGGGCGCCGCCGTTGAGGGTCTGGTCCCACCAGGGGTACTCGGCCTCGATGCCCATGTCGGTGGCGTTGTGGATGCCGACGATGCCCTTGCCGCTGGCCAGGTAACCCTCCACGGCCTGGCGTTGGGCGGCCGAGGTCCAGACCATGCCGGAGGTCTGGAACATGATGATCACGTCGAAGGTCGCGAGGTTGGTCGGGGTGAAGACGCTGGAGTCCTCGGTGTGCACCAACTCGAAGTTGTTCGCCGCCGCCTGCTGCTGGAACATGCTGACCCCGACGGGGATCGAGTCGTGCCGGTAGCCCACCGTCTTGGTGAACAGCAGGGCGCGGAAGGCCGGGGCCGCCGAGGCGGGTGGTGCGAGGCCGAGCGACAGTAACAGGCCGGCGATCATGGCAATGATCCATGTGGTGCGACGCATGCCGTCTCCTAGGTTTCGGCGGGCAACGGAACTACGACCACGGACCCGACGGCGCGTCAGGCGGTGCCTGGGCGCTTGAGGGCACGAGTGTGCTGCTCGGGTCGTCGTGCCGTCCGCCGCGACGGCCGTCAGTCCCCGCAGGAATGTCACAGAGAGTGGCGCTGGTGATGTTCTCGTCCCCGTGGGCCGCGAGGCCAGGATGGGCCAGTCATCGATGGGTGTCAATGGATTGAAGGACGTTCGACGCCCCGCCGGGATCGCGGTGGCCGCGTCGAACCCCTCGGTGCGGCGCCGGTGCCGAACGAGTGGCGGGCCTGGCAGCCGCCTCAGGTTGAGGATTGTGGACCCGCATCCAAACATCTATCTTCATACGTGTGATGTTTCGTCGATGTCAAGGGAAAGTTCCCGGCATGGAAACGTAAACACCCTTGGCTACCAGCGAAAGTTCGCTCTCCGGCACCCCGGACGAGCCGAACGCGATGCACGGATCACGTTGATGACTACTGTCTGTGAGGGTTTCCGGAATGCCAGACCCACCGCCGGCGCCGCTGCTCACCCTTCGGGGCATCGGCAAGTCGTTCCTCGGGGTACGCGTCCTCGACGGCGTCGACCTCGATGTCGCGCCGGGCGAGGTGCACGCCGTCGTCGGTGAGAACGGAGCCGGGAAGTCCACCCTCATGAAGATCGTCTCGGGCGGGTACGTCCCGGACGAGGGCACCGTCGAGCTCGCCGGTGAACCGCGCGTCTTCCGTGGACCAGGCGACGCGCAGCGCGCCGGGATCGGCATCATCCACCAGGAGTTCAACCTGCTGCCGGAGCGCACCGTCGCGGAGAACGTCTACCTGGGACACGAGCCGGTCCGCCGTGGACTGGTCGACCGTCGGGCGATGCTCGACCGCACCGGCCGACTGCTCGCCTCGATCGGGGAGACCGCCCTGCCGGCCGATGCCCGGGTGGGGCGGCTCGGCATCGCGCAGCAGCAGGTCGTCGAGATCGCAAAGGCACTCGCCCTGGACGCACGGCTGCTCATCATGGACGAACCCACCGCAGCACTGGCCGACCACGAGGTCGAGCTGCTCTACGGGCTGGTGCGCCGACTACAGGAACGGGGCATCGGCCTGTTGTACGTCTCGCACCGGCTCACCGAGGTGTTCGACCTGTCCGGTCGGATCACGGTCCTCAAGGACGGCCGCCGGGTGACCACCGTGGACACCGCCGACACCGCGGCCGACGAGCTGGTGCGGCACATGGTCGGTCGGGAGCTGTCCAGCTACTACCCGGATCGGGCCGGCCCCGACGACCTCGGCCCGGTGCGGCTCACGGTTCGCGACGCGGGAAACCGGAAGCTGCGTGGCATCGACCTTCAGTTGCGGGCCGGCGAGGTGCTCGGCGTCGGTGGACTTCAGGGCTCGGGGCGGTCCGCGCTGGCCCGTGCGCTCTTCGGCGTGTCCCCGTTCACGACCGGCGACGTGACGCTCGACGGCAGACCGGTCCGGCTGCGCTCACCCCGTACCGCGATGCGGGCCGGCATCGCCTACGTCACCGAGGACCGCAAGGGCGAGGGAATCGTGCCCCGGCAGTCGGTGCTCGACAACGCGCTGCTCGCCAGCCGGGCCGTCTTCGCGGCCCGGTCCGGCCGCGCCGCCCGTACCGAACGGGTGCGTGAACTGCTCGCCGCCGTCGAGGTCCGCGCCGCCGGCGACGACCAGGAGATCCGCTTCCTGTCGGGCGGCAACCAGCAGAAGGTCGTCCTGGCCCGATGGCTCGCGCTCGACCCGCAGGTCCTGCTCTTCGACGAGCCGACCCGGGGCATCGACGTGGGCGCGAAGTCGGCCATCCACGACCTCGTCCGCCGCCTTGCCCGCGACGGCGCGGCCGTGTTGATGATCTCGTCCGACCTGCCCGAGCTGTTGGGGATGAGCGACCGGATCGTCGTCATGCGCGACGGTCGCCTCGCCGGCGAACTGCCCGACGGCGCGAACGAGGAGGACGTCGTCGCCCTGGCCGTCGGCGCCGTACCGGAGGCGACCCGGTGAGGGCCCCGTCGCTCCTGCCGGCCCGACGCCCCGTTCCGGGCGTGTTCGTGGCCCTGACCCTCACCCTCGCGATCGGCTGGCTGGTCGTCCTGGCCGACGGCGGTCAGCTGTTCAACCAGTCCACCACAGTGAGCCTGCTGCACGTCGCCGCCGGCCTCGGGTTCGTCGCCGTCGGCCAGACCCTGGTCATCCTCGGTGGCTCGCTCGACCTCTCCGTGGCGTACGTGATCAGCCTCAGCACCCTCGTCGCGGCCGAGACGATGAACGGCAACGACGGCGCGCTGGCGCCCGCGATCGGCCTGGCGCTCGCGGTCAGCGCCGGCATCGGGCTGCTCAACGGGCTGCTCGTCACCAAGCTCCGGGTCAACGCGTTCATCGCGACCCTCGGCGTCGGGCTGCTGCTCAAGGGTTACCTCGACAGCGGTTACGACGGCCCGGCCGGCACCACCTCACCCACCCTCGTGCAGACCCTCGGCTACCAACGCGTCGGTCCGGTACCACTGTCGTTCCTCCTGCTGGTCGCCGTGGCCGGGATGGCCTGGTTCGCGCTCTCCCGGACCCGCTTCGGCCACCACCTGGTCGCCGTCGGCGGGGATGCGGAGGTCGCTCGGCTCTCCGGCGTCCGCAACGACCGGGTCCTCGTCACCGCCCACGTGCTGTGCTCGCTGTGTGCCGGGCTCGCCGGGATCTACCTCGCCAGCCGGCTCGGCTCGGGCGCGCCCCGGGTGGGCACCGAGGGTCTCTACGACCTGGAGTCGATCGCCGCGGTGGTGATCGGCGGAACTGCCCTCGCCGGTGGGCGCGGCGGCGTCGTCGGCACCGTCGGTGGGGTGCTGCTGCTCGCCAGCATCGACGCGATCTTCAACCAGCTCGAGGTCGACGCCTTCTTCAAGCAGGTGATCAGGGGGGCCATCATCATCGCCGCGGTCGCCGTCTACGCCCGCCGGGCCCTGCGAAAGGCGGCGTCCTAGCCATGCAGACCGTCCGGCGTAGTCCGCTGCCACTGCGCCTCATCCGGGTCCGCCCCGGCGGGGTGCTGCCGATCCTGACCATTCTCGCGGTGCTGCTGGTGCTCGTCGGCATCCGGCAGCCCGACTTCCTCGACCCGCCGTCGTTGATGTCGTTCCTCGGCCGTTCCGCGCCGATCATCCTGCTCGCCGCCGGCCAGTACTTCGTGATCGTCTGCGGCGAGTTCGATCTCTCCGTCGGCTCGCTGGTCACCGCGCAGGTGGTCGTCGCCGCCCGGCTGATCGACAGTGACCCGACCCGCACCTGGCCGGTGGTGCTGCTCCTGCTCGCCTTCGGGGCAGCGGTCGGGGTGGTCAACGGCCTGATCACGACGCGACTGCGGGTGCCGTCGTTCATCACCACCCTCGGCATGTTCCTGATCCTCGTCGGGGCGGTGTACCTGTGGTCCGACGGCTCTCCGAAGGGCGGGCTCTCCGAGGAGTTCCGGCGGTTCGGCCGGCGGGCCGTCGAGGACGTGCCGCTGCTCGGCCGCGTGCCGTACGCCCTGCTGGTCCTGCTGGCCGTCGCGGCCCTTGCCGTGCTGCTGGCGCGGTCCGACTTCGGCCGGACGCTGGTCGCCGTCGGCGACAATCCGCGTACCGCGGAACTGAGCGGGGTACGCGTCTGGCGTACCCGGACCATCGCCTTCATCCTCAGCGGGCTCGCGGCGGCCGTGGCGGCGATCCTCCTGGGCGGCTACAGCGGGGTGTCGTTCCAGGCCGGTGCGGGCCTGGAGTTCGGTGCGATCACCGCAGTCGTCCTCGGCGGCGTCGCGTTGGGCGGGGGTCGCGGCTCGGTCGTCGGCGCGATGCTCGGCGCGCTGACCCTCGAACTGCTGTTCGCCCTCATGAATTTCTACGGCGTCTCCGGCGCCCTCAGGTCGACCGTCCAGGGCGCGATCATTCTGCTCGCCGTGGCGGTCTCGGCAACGCGTTCCTCAGCGAGATAACGAGACAAGGGGAAACCATAGTGCGACGTTCCATGGCGGCGCTGGCCGCCGTCACCCTGCTGGCACTCACCGCCTGCGCCACCGACGAGCCCGCCGCGGGCCCCTCCGGCAGCGCCTCCGCCGCCGGATCGGGCACCGGGGAGCAGTCGAAGTTCTTCGTGCAGGCCGACTACGACGCCGAGCTCACGCTGCTCGACGCGGCCCCGACCGGCCCTGCGGACAAGCCATGGGAACAGGTGCTGAACCCGACGATGGTGGACACCGCCAAGTTCAAGAAGAGCGGTCCGCACAAGATCTGCTTCTCGAACGCGGCGCTGAACAACCCGTGGCGGCAGGTCGGGTTCAAGACCATGCAGGCCGAGGTCGAGGCACAGCGCAGCCGCATCTCGGAGTTCGTGCACGTCGACGCCGAAGGCAAGGACCAGAAGCAGATCGCGGACATCAACGACCTGCTCGGCAAGAGCTGCGACGCCCTCATCGTCTCGCCGAACACCACCGCCACGCTCACCCCGGCCGTCGAGGCGGCCTGCAAGGCAGGGCTGCCGGTCGTCGTCTTCGACCGTGGCGTCGACACGAAGTGCCCGGTGACGTTCATCAACCCCATCGGCGGTTACGGCTTCGGCCACGTCGGAGCCGAGTTCGTCAGCCAGCGGATGAAGCCCGGCGGGAAGGTCCTCGCCCTGCGGATCCTGCCCGGCGTCGACGTCCTGGAGACCCGCTGGTCGGCGGCGAAGGTCGCGTTCGACAAGGCGAAGGTGGACGTCGTGGGTGTCGAGTTCACCGACGGCGACCCGGCCAAGACCAAGAAGATCGTCGACGACTACATCCAGCGGTACGGCACCATCGACGGCGTCTGGATGGACGCCGGAGCGGTCGCCGTCGCGGCGGTCGAGGCGTTCCAGGACGCGGGCAAGCCCGTGCCACCGATCAACGGCGAGGACCAGCTCGACTTCCTGAAGATCTGGAAGGACAAGAACCTCACGGCGATCGCGCCGACCTACCCGACCTACCAGTGGCGCACGCCGATCATCGCCGCGTTGCGGATTCTCGACGGCCAGCAGGTGTCCAACCCCTGGAAGCTGCCACAGCCGACCATCACCCAGGACAACCTGGACCGGTACCTCGATGCGAACATGCCGCCGCTGCACTACGCGATGTGCGGCTGTACCGACCTGCCCGGCTATCCCCAGCGCTGGAAGTAGGTTGCGGTGTACGCCGTCGGTGTCAACCCCTGGGTGTGGACCTCGCCCGTCGACGACCGAGCCCTCGCCGAGCTGATCCCGCGGATCGCCTCGTACGGCTTCGACGCGGTCGAGCTGCCGATCGAGCAGCCTGGCGACTGGGATCCGGTCCGCACCCGGGACCTGCTGGCCGCGCACGGCCTCGTCGCGGCCGGCGTCTGCGCGGTCACCCCACCGGGGCGGGACCTGGTGAACGCCCCTGCGGCCGTCGTGGAGTCGACCGTCGGGTATCTCCTGGGGTGTGTGGCGAGCGCGGCGGCCGTGGGTGCACCGTGCGTCGGCGGCCCCGTGTATGCCGCGGTCGGCCGCACCTGGCGGATGTCGCCGGCGGCTCGGGCGGCCTGTTACGCGGATTTCCGGCGGGCCCTGGCGCCGGTGGCGGAGCAGGCCGGCGAGCAGGGCGTGGGCATCGGTGTCGAGGCGCTGAACCGCTATGAGACGAGCGTCGTCAACACCATCGAGCAGACGGTCGAGCTGATCGACGGACTGCCGCCGAACGTCGGCATCATGATCGACACCTATCACATGAACATCGAGGAGGCCGATCCGTACGCGGCACTGTCCGTCGCCGGCCGGCACATCAAGCACGTCCAGGTCAGCGGCACCAACCGGGGCGCACCCGGTGCCGACCACTTCGACTGGCCGCGTTTCTTCGCCGTCCTGCGGGACACCGGCTACCGGGGCGCGGTCTGCATCGAGTCGTTCACGGCAGAGAACGAGACCATCGCCACCGCTGCGGCGATCTGGCGTCCGCTCGCCCCCTCGCAGGACCGTCTCGCCACGGACGGCCTGCGCTATCTGCGGGAGGTCATCGCCGAATAGTGCCTTGCTGGGTTGGGACGAGTTGTCGCAGAGGAGGCAGAACCCGAACCAGGTCGATGAGCGGAACCCAGGAGGACTTCCCAGAAGTATTGGCGCCATTATCGCGTGGCCACCGTTGATGTAACGGTGGGTGATGCTTCGGGGCTGGTGGCCGCAGTGCCGGAGATCGCGCGTGTCGGTCGCGGAAGCGGCGGCCGGTTTCGTGTAGATCATGCCGATAGAGATGATGTTCATGAGCATCTCCCGCCGGGGCCTGACCCAGGCGAGGGCGAAGTAGCGCAGCCGGATGCGGTCACAGGGGGATGGTGGTGGTCGACACGGTCAGGTCCGCCAGCACGTCCGTGCGGATCTCCACTCCGATGCCCGGGCCGGTGGGGACACGCAGGGTTCCGTCCTCCAGCGTGAAGGCGGGGGTGAGGTCCTGCGCGAAGTACCGGTTCGACGCGGACGTGTCCCCGGGGAGCACGAAGTTGGGCAGTGCCGCCAGGGCCACGTTGGGGCCGCGACCGATGCCGCACTCGAGCATCCCGCCACACCACACCGGTACGCCGTTCGCCTCGGCGACGTCGTGGACGCGCCGCGCCACTTCCTCGCCATGAACGTCACCGCCGCCCCGTTCACCGACGTCGGCGTGCGGCAGGCGGTCGGCTCCGTGATCAACACCGAGGAACTCGCCAAGAGCCTCTACAAGGGGCGGGCCCAGGCGCTCAACCAGCCGGCGTTCCCGCAGATGTTCGGCTACCAGAAGCAGGCCGCCGGCTTCAGCTTCGCTCCGCAGCCGGCCGCGGCGACCCTGAAGTCGGTCGGTGTCCCGGTGACGGTCGACATCAAGCAGTCCGACCTGACGCTGGCCCAGGCCGTGGTGGGGCAACTGACCTCGGCCGGCCTCAAGGTCAAGCTCCAGCCGCTCGAGGACGAGGCCTTCAACCAGGCCATCTCCACCGGCCGCAGCCAGGCGTACCTGGGTTCCTGGGGGGTGGCCGAGGGCGACCTCGACGCCATCGTCGGCCGGCACTTCTGGAGCCAGCGCGGTGACGACAGCCGCTACACGAACTACGAGAGCGCGGCGCTGGACGCGCTGATCGAGCACGCTCGCGGCACCGCCGACCAGCCCACCCGGCTGGCGGACTACGCGAAGGTCATCGACCTTCTGGTGCGCGACGCGCCGTGGCGGCCCCTGGTGACCCCGGACGAGATGTACGGCGTGTCCAGTTCGCTCCAGGGCTGGGAGCCGTCCCCCACCGGGATCTACCACCTCACCGAGGCGTACGTGGCGGGGTGACCTGTCGCCGACCGGGCCCGCGCCGACGGGCCGGGCCCGGTCGGCACTCCCGGGGGCGTCCCGGCTCCGGGCTCACCGTAGGTCCCGCGTCAGTCCCCCGGCGCGACGAGACATCTGTTTGGAGGTGTCATGCTCCGACTTCTCTTCAACCGTCTGCTGCAGACAGCGTTCGTGCTCCTCATCGTCTCCGTGATCGTCTTCCTGCTGTTGCACCTGGCGCCGGGTGACCCGGTCGACCTACTGTTCGGTGAGCAGAACGTCAGCGCCGAGCAGAAGGAGGAAGTGCGCCGCAACCTCGGTCTGGACCGGCCACTGCTGCTGCAGTACCTGCACTTCCTGGGCTCGGCCGTCACCGGCGACCTCGGTAACTCGATCTTCCGCGGGGCCAGCGTCCTGTCGCTCATCAAACCGGCGCTGTTCGCGACGATCGAGCTGACCGTGGGCGCGGTGCTGGTCGCGACCATCGTCGGGGTGCCGATCGCGGTCGTGTCAGCCCTGCGGCAGAACAGTTTCGTGGACCGGGCGGGCAGCGCCATCGCGTTGTTCGGCATCTCGATGCCGAGTTTCTGGCTCGGCATCATGCTCATCCTGCTCTTCTCGGTGAAACTGGGCGTACTGCCGACCGGATCCCAGCTCGACCTCGGGGTCGACGTGCCGCACCTTACCGGTTTCGTCGTGCTGGACAGCCTGCTCAGCGGCGACCCGGCCGCCTTCGGTTCCGCCCTGCGGCATGTGGCGCTACCGAGCGTGACGCTCGGTACGGCGCTGGCGGCCACCGTCGTGCGGGTGTTGCGCGCCGGTCTGATCGAGGCGAAGAACCAGGACTTCATCGACGCGGTACGGGCCCGTGGCGTCAGCCACCTGACCGTGATCCGGCACATGCTCCGCAACGCGCTACCGCCCACCGTCATCATGATGGGAGTCAAGATCGGTTCGCTGCTCGGCGGAGCGATCGTGGTGGAGACCATCTTCTCCTGGCCGGGTCTGGGACGGCTCATCGTCGAGGCGATCCGAGCCCGCGACTACCCGTTGGTGCAGGGCGGTGTCCTGCTGATGGCCGTGCTGTTCGTGCTGGTCAACCTCTGCGCCGACATCCTCCACGGGGTCCTCGACCCCCGGATCCGGCAGGGCAGGAGGAGCCGGGCATGAAAACTCTCGCGCACGTGCTGCGTACGGGACTGCTGCGCGGTTGGTCCACCCGCGTCGCGGTGCTCGTGTCCATGCTCTTCGTCGTGGTGGGGATAGTGGCGCCACTGCTGGTGCCACAGGACCCGAACGCCCAGGACCTCGGGGCGAGGCTGCTTCCTCCGCTGTCCGACGGGCACCTCCTCGGCACTGACCTGCTGGGCCGCGACGTGCTGTCCCGGCTCATCATGGGCACCCGGGTCGCCCTGATCGTCGCACTGGTCGCGGTGACCGTGTCGGTGCTGATCGGGGTCGTGGTCGGTCTGGTCAGCGGATACTACGGCGGTTGGGTCGACTCGCTGCTGATGCGGATCATCGACGCGTGGCTGGCGTTTCCGTTCCTCCTGCTGGCCATCGCCATCGTGGCGATCCTCGGTCCCGGCCTCCGCAACGTGATCATCGCGCTGATAGCCAGCGGCTGGGTGCTCTACGTCCGCCTGGTTCGCGGTGAGACGCTGTCCCTGCGGGAGCGGGAATTCGTCGCCTCGGCACGGATGCTCGGCGTCGGAACCGTGGCGATCATGGTCAAGCACATCCTGCCGAACATCTTCGCGCCGATCATGGTGGTGGCCACACTGGAGATCGGCGTGGTGATCGTGACCGAGGCCTCGCTCTCCTTCCTGGGACTGGGCGTCGACGCGGCCCAACCCACCTGGGGGGCGATGCTTGCCGACGGCAAAGCGTACGTCGCGACGGCCTGGTGGCTGGCACTGTTGCCCGGCCTGATGATCTTCCTGATCGCCCTGGCCGTGAACATCGTCGGAGACGCCCTGCGTGATCTGCTCGACCCGAGAACCAAGTCGTCGGCCCGGTCGGTCGATCCCGAACTCGCCCAACGCGTCGGCGTGACCGGCGATGCCAGAAGGAGTGCGCCGTGAGCCGGACGTCAACCTGGAGACGACTGCTCGAGATCGAGCCGCTGCTCGCGGACGAGGAGATCGCCATCCGAGACACCGTGCGGCAGGTCGCCGAGAATCGGATTCGGCCCCACGTCGCGCAGTGGTTCGAGTCCGCCACCATTCCGGCGCGTGAACTGGCCCGGGAACTCGGTGCCCTCGGCGTGCTCGGCATGCACCTGGAGGGGTACGGGTGTGCGGGCCTGTCGGCCACGGCATACGGACTCGCCTGCCTGGAACTCGAGGCCGCCGACTCCGGGGTCCGCAGCCTGGTCTCGGTTCAGGGGTCCCTGGCGATGTTCGCCATTCACCGGTACGGCAGCGAGGAGCAGAAGACGCAGTGGCTGCCCCGGATGGCCGCTGGCGAGGCGATCGGCTGTTTCGGTCTCACCGAGTCGGACTTCGGCTCCGACCCGGGCGGGATGCGAACCCGGGCCCGGAGGGACGGCCGGGACTGGGTGCTGAACGGCACCAAGATGTGGATCACCAACGGCTCGATCGCCGACGTCGCCATCGTCTGGGCACGGACCGAACAGGGGATACGCGGATTCGTCGTGCCGACCGCCACGCCCGGCTTCAGCACGTCGGAGATCACCGGCAAGCTGTCGCTGCGGGCATCGGTGACCTCCGAGCTGGTGCTCGACGACGTCCGGCTGCCGGAGTCGGCGATGCTTCCCGGCGCGCGCGGTCTGTCCGGGCCCCTGGGATGCCTGAACGAGGCCCGCTTCGGCATCGTCTTCGGCGCACTCGGCGCTGCCCGCGAGTGCCTGGAGACCGCCACCATGTACGCGAGCACCCGGCTGGTCTTCGGCCGGGCGCTGGCGGGATACCAACTGACCCAGGCCAAGTTGGCCGACATGGCGGTCGAACTGGTGAAGGGGCATCTCCTCGCGCTGCATCTCGCCCGGCTCAAGGAAGCCGGTCGGTTGCGAGCGGAGCAGATCAGCGTCGGCAAGTTGAACAACGTTCGAGAGGCGCTCACGATCGCCCGTGAGTGTCGCAGCATCCTGGGTGCCAACGGCATCACCCTGGAGTATCCGGTGCTCCGGCACGCGGCCAACCTGGAGTCCGTGCTCACCTACGAAGGCACCTCCGAGGTGCACCAACTGGTCATCGGCCAGGCACTCACCGGTGAGGCGGCCTTCCGGTGACCGGACCCGACGCCCTCGGCGGGCTCTTGATCGCCGACTTCGGCCGGGTCCTGGCCGGACCGTACGCCACGATGCTCCTGGCCGACCTCGGCGCCGAGGTCGTCAAGATCGAACGGCCGGGGCGGGGGGACGACACCCGAGCCTGGGGTCCGCCATGGGACGAGGCCGGCAACGCCACGTACTTCCTGGCCGTCAACCGGAACAAGCGCTCGGTGACCCTGGACCTGCGCACCCCGGAGGGCCGGGCCGGGGTGGAAGGCCTGGTGGCCCGCGCGGACGTGGTGGTGGAGAACTTCCTCCCCGGCACGATGGACCGGCTGGGGCTCGGGTACGACGACGTGCGGCGCGCCAAGCCCGACGTGGTCTACTGCTCCATCACCGGTTTCGGTCGGCAGAGCACGTTGCCGGGTTACGACCTGCTGGTCCAGGCCGTCGGCGGGCTGATGAGCGTCACCGGCCCCGACCCCGCCCAGCCGGTCAAGGCCGGGGTCGCCGTCGTCGATGTCGTCACCGGCCTGCATGCGGCCATCGGGATCCTCGCCGCCCTGCGCTACCGAGACCGGACCGGGCAGGGCCAACGGGTGGAGGTCAACCTGCTGTCCTCGCTGCTGTCGTCGCTGGTCAACCAGGCCTCGGGCTACCTCGCCACAGGTGCCGTTCCCCACGCCATCGGCAACCGCCATCCGAGCATCGCGCCGTACGAGACCTTCGCCACCGCGGATCGGCCGATGGTGGTCGCGGTGGGCAACGACCGCCAGTTCCGGGCGCTGGCCACGACCCTGGGTACGCCCTGGTTGGCGGACGACGCGCGGTTCCGGACGAACGCTGCCCGGGTCGCCCACCGGGAACTCCTCCACCAGGAGCTGAGTCGGCAACTCGAGCCGCGTACCGCAGACGACTGGTCCGGCCTGCTCAGCGCGGTCGGGGTGCCGTGTGGTCCGGTCAACGATCTCGCGGGGGCCTTCGCGTTGGCGGACCGGCTCGGCCTCGACCCGGTGGTGGAGATCCCTGACCAGGAACAGGGCACGGCGTCCCGCCAGGTGGCCCATCCGATTCGGTTGAGCGCATCGCCACCGCGATACCGGAGCGGCCCACCACGGCTCGGCGAGCTGTCTCCCGGTGCGCTCGCCGGTGCGCGGGCTACGCCGGGCCGCTGACATAGCTGTCGCCGGATCATCTGGCTCCTGTGGTCCACGGTGGTCTTCCGTTCGTCCTCAGAAATTCCTCAGACAATCGAAAAGTATCGGCGCGGCGATTCCCGCAGGATTTGCGCGGGTCCGGACCGGCGGACCCGCATGCCGAGGGAGAGAACGTCGCAGTGACTACCGCCCAGGCTCCCGCCACCGATGCCGTCGGCGTGGGTGGCGGCGTACAGCAGGGACAATTCCCGCACGCCCTGAGGCGGGGTGGCCAGATGTCCGTCGGGGGCAGCCGCGGCGGATCGCCGCGTGAGGCGGCCACGGCCCGGGTCTGCAGGCAGGCCCGGAATCCGGAGGCGGCACGCCTCCCGGGCCGCGCGCCGACCGCCGAGCAGAACTATGCGGACATGGTGGCCTGCCACGGCGAGCCGGTGCGGGCGTACGTTGCCCGGCTGACCGGGAACCGGAACATCGCCGACGACGTGTACCAGGAGACGCTGCTGCGGGCGTGGCGGAACCGGCAGGTTCTGTTCGGGCGGGAGGGCTCGGTTCGCAGCTGGTTGTACACGGTCGCGCACAACGTCGCTGTCGACGTGCTGCGGGGACGACGGGCATACCCGGTGGCCGAGGACACGTGGGCCGTCCTGCAACGCCCGGTGCAGGATCACGCCGACGCGGTCGTGGCCACCGCCTACCTGATGCCCGCGCTGCGTCGGCTCACCGTCGAGCACCGCGACGTGATCTTCGAGCTCTACTTCCGCCGCAGCACGGTGACCGAGGCGGCCAAGTCCATCGGCATCCCGCCTGGAACAGTCAAGTCGCGCGCCCACTACGCGATCAGGGCGCTGCGCGCCGAACTGGTGCCACTGATGCCGGAGTTCGGCTCCGCACCGTCGACCCGTTCGGAGGATATCCCGTGAGCAGGCGGCACACCTCCGGGTTCGCCATTCTGGGCATGGCCGGGGACCCGACCCCGGGAGATCCGGATCAGATCGACCAACTGGCTCGCCTCTACGAGGAGATCCGGGATGACGCCCAGACCGGCGTACGGGTCCTGGGCCGTGGCGGTTCGCTGTCGCAGGCGCGCGGTGAGTCCATGGAGAAACTCCGCGACATGCTCGACAAGCTGCCGCGAAAGCTGCAACAGACGGTGGACTCGTTCGACGCGGCGGCGCAGGCGTACCGGACGTATGCCCGGGCGCTGCGTGACCAGCAGACGCGGATCGACACGGCGATGGATCAGGCCACCGCCGCCGTGGGTGTCGCCCGGCGTACGGCGCCGCAGTCGCCGGCAGCCGCCACGCCCGCGGAGATCGCGGAGGTGCAGGCGCAGGCCGATGAGATCGCCGGGGCGCGCGCTGAACTCTCGGCGGCCCAGCGGCTCGCCGCGGACGCCCGCCGGCTGCGGGAGGTGGCCTCCGCGCGATGTAACCAGGCGCTCGACGACGCCGCCTCGAAAGCGATCAAACCGCCGCCCCGGCGAAGGTTCTTCCAACGCATCGGCGACTTCTTCCGGAACAATCCGATCTTCCGGCTGATCATCGACATCGCGATCGCGATCGTAGGGGTGGTTCTGCCCGTGGTCGGCATCGTGCTCGCCCTGGTGGCGGTCGTGGTCACGGCGGCGGTCCAGGCTGCGAACGGCAACTTCGAACTGGGCACCCTTCTGGTGGGCCTGGTGACTCTCGTCCCCGGCGCGAAGCTGATCGGCTCGTTCACGCGTGGCGCGAAGAGTGTGGCACCCGGGCTGGTCGCGACTGCTCGCAGCGGCGCCAAGGCTTTCGGTGAGATCGGCAAGAACAACAAACTGATCACCGGGGTCCTCACGGCCGGTGGACGGGGCGGCGCCTTCGGCAGGCAGGTGGTGACGGACTTCAGCAAGGGCGTCGTCGAGGAGGTCGCCACCGTCGGACTCAACAAGCTCGGCAACAAGGACAGCGCGGGCTTCAACGCCGCCTCGATCTTCGGCGGCGCGGCGGCGGGCGCGGCGGCCGGCGGTGTCGTCGACGGGTTTCAGAAAGGTGTTTCCCGCGGTGCGGACTTCGACGTGCCGTCGGGCGGCGGCGACGTCCCGGCTGGGGGCAGGACGTCGGGCGACACCGGTGTTTCTGCTGGTGACGGACCATCCAGTAGTGACGGACCATCCAGTGGGGGCGCACCATCCAGCGGGGGCGAGGCGTCCGCTGGCGGTGGCACGTCCGGTAACGGTGCGCCGGGCGGTGGCACCGCGTCCGCCGACGCTCCACCCCCCGCCGACGCTCCACCTCCCACGGACGCTCCACCTCCCACGGCCGCCGCTCCGGTAGCAGGCCCCGCCAGCAACGATCCTGCTGTCGGCGCCGCGCCGACCGCTCCGGGGGCCGGTGGTGTTCCGGCTACCCCAGGTGCCGGGGCGGGAACCGGTGCCCCGGCCAACACTCCGGAGCCGAAGCCGGATGGGACCGGGATCCCAGCGGGAGGTGACCCGGCTGCGGTCGGCTCCGATGCGGACACCGGGACCTCGTCACCGGACGGCAGCGGCCCGGCCGGAGGCGCAGTCCCCGGCGAAGCACAGGCCGTGGTGGATTCGGGGAATGGTTCCCAGGAGCCCGTGGGCCGTGCGGACGGCGGCACGGCCGGCTCCACGCCCGGCCCCGCGCCGACGACCGGGGGAGGTGCCGGGGGCACGGCACAGGAGGGGCCTACCACCGCAGACCCGGCCCGGGCCGATTCGGTGCCGGCCGACTCGACAGCGGTCGATCCGGCACCGGTCGACTCGATTCCGGCCGGATCTGGGCCGGAAGGGTCGACACCGGACGGCGTCGCGCCCGAGGCCCCGTCCGGGCCGACCGGACAGCAGAGCCCGGAGCCGGCTGCGCCGCCGTCGGGTGGCGCTGGCCGGGAGTCCGCGAGCGTGTCCGGCACCGGTCGCGAGACCGTGAACGCGGAGCCGCCGCCGACCGCGACGCCCGCTGCCCCCGGCGCCGGTGGTGCGCCGGCCGTACCCCCGGCGGGTGCGGGCGGTGGGACGACGTCCGGTCCGGGCGGATCGCGGCCGCGATCGGAGTCCGATGCCGGAGCCGGACAGGACCCCGGTCCGCAGGCGGCAGGGCCGCCGTCCCCTGCCGGTGACACCCCCGACGCCCGGAACGTCGATACGGAGCCGGACGCCGACGACGACATCGAGAAGCGTGCGGCCAACGCTGTGCAGGAAACCGTCTCCGACATAGCGGGCCACGCCGCCTCGACCGCCATCGAGAACCGGCAGGACGAGAACGAGGACGGCGAGCATGCACTGGCCGACGCCACGGTCCAGGTTGGTGCCGCATCCGCATCCGCACCCGCGACGGCCGCGGACGACAGCACCGGGTTCACCAAGAGATTCCGCAGGTAGCGACTTCGCCGGTCGAGGGCCGGCGAACACTCAGAGAGAGCAAGGAGTATCACCATGCCCGATTTCGTGGTCAACAGTGACGAGACAGCCCAGACTTCGGCGGCGCTGCTGAACGACTTCACCCAGCTGCAGGACAAACTGGTCGAGGTGCGAGGCAAGGTGCAGAACCTGCTCGCCCAGGGCTATCGCACCCCAGCGGCACAGCAGAAGTTCCAACCCTTCTTCGACGAGTTCGCCAAGGGCTTCGACCAGGTGAACCAGGGCCTGCAGGGGATCGGCAACTACGTCCGTTCCGTCGGGGAGGCGTTCGCCTCCACCGACCAGGATCTCGGCTCGCGCCTCGGCTGACCGCAACGGCGGCAGACCCCTCGGACACGCCCGGAGCACATCCGCACCGGGCGTGTCCGCTGTTGACGAAAGGAGGAGGATCGAAGTGCGTCTCAATGTCAGTGTGCTGTCCGACGCCTCGCCGGCTGCGGAGCCGCTGGTGGTGGAGGCAGAGCCGGGTACCTCGGTGGGTGCGTTCACCGCCGAGCTGGCCGGTGCCGTCGGCGGGCGTCCGGGCACGCTCTTTCACGGTGTCACCCCGCTGGACCCGCGGTGGTCGCTGGCCGAGGCGAGGATCGGCGCCGGCGCCGAGCTGGGCCTCAACCGTCCGGCGCGGCCCCCGGCCGGTCGGGCCGGTGCCGTCGAGGTGCGGCTGGTGGGCGGTCCGGGCGCCGGGGGCATCGTGCTCCTGCCGCCCGGGGAGTACGAGGTGGGCAGCGCGCCCACCTGCCGGGTGCGGTTGGCCGGCGATGTGCCACCGGTCGCCGCGCGGCTGCTGGTCACCGCGGAGCGCACGGTCGAGGTGACCGCCGGGTCGGCGATGGAGATGGACGGCAAACCGCTGGACGGCACCGCCGAGTGGCCGACGGGCCGCCAGGTGGCGATCGGCGGTATCCTGCTGGAGCTGGCGACCGGGGTGCCGTTGCGGGCTCCGCTGACTCGCGCGTCGGACGGTTTCACCTGGGAGTTCAACCGCCAGCCGCGGTTCTTCCCACAGATCCCGGGCGGGCAGTTCCGGCTGCCGGTCGAGCCGACCAAGCCGGACAAGAGTCCCATCCCGCTGGTGACGCTGCTGTTGATGCCGGCGATCGGTGCCCTGGTGGGCATCCTCGCGACGGGCAACTGGCGGTTCATCTTCCTGGCGTTGATCTCGCCGCTGGGCGCGTTGCTGACCCAGTTCGGCACCAAGCGGCGCGGCAGGCAGAGCTTCGCCGAGCAGACACAGGAGTACGAGGAGAAGCTCGCCCGGGTGCGGGCCGACATCGACGAGGCCGTTCTCGAGGAGCAGCGTGCCCGGCGGTACGCCTACCCGGACCCGGCCTCCACCGGGCGGATCGCCACTCTGCCCGGCGAGCGGCTGTGGGAGCGTCGGTGGCGCGACGACGACTTCCTCGCGTTGCGGATCGGCACGTGCTCGATGCCGTCGGCGGTGCGGGTGGAGGACCCGGCGCTGGACGAACATCGTCGGATCACCGTGCCCGAGCTGGGGCAGGTTCCGGTGGCCCTCGACGTGCGCGACAGCGGCGTGGTCGGTGTGGCCGGGGACCGCCTGGCCCGCCTTGCACCCTGGCTGGTGGCCCAGGCGGCGGTCCTGCACAGCCCCGATGACCTGCGCATCTGTGTGCTGACCGAGGCCTCCGGCGAGCAGCGCTGGTCGTGGCTGCGCTGGCTGCCGCACGTCCGGCCCGACAGCGAGGAGGCGTACGTGCGGATCGGCACCAGCGCCGAGTCGGTGGCCCGGCGGATCGCCGAGCTGAACCGGGTGATCGTGGCGAGGTCCGCTGGCGACCGGCAGAACGGTGCCGAGCGGGGCGGGGCCACCGGGGAGCCGGACATCCTGGTCGTGCTCGACGGCGCGCGGCGGCTGCGGTCGATGCCCGGCGCGGTCACCCTGCTGCGTGACGGGCCCGCGGTCGGCGTCTACGTGCTCTGCCTGGAGCCGGAGGAGCGGCTGCTGCCGGAGGAGTGCCGGGCCGTGGTGGTGTCCGGTGCGGGCGGGGCTTCGCTGCGTACCGCCAAGGCGGCGCAGGTTGTCGGCATCCGTGCCGACGAACCGGACGCCGGTTGGTACGAGCGGGCGGCCCGGCGCATGGCGCCGCTGGGCGCGGCCGGTGACGGAGACGAAACGGTCCTGCCGCAGTCGGCCCGCCTGCTCGACATCCTGGACCTGGAGCCGCCGACCCCGGAGAAGATCGAGGCGGGCTGGGCGGTCCGGCCGCGGAGCACCGAGGCGGTGCTCGGCGCCGGGCTGGACGGCCGGTTCGCGATCGACCTGGTCCGGGACGGGCCGCACGCCCTGATCGCGGGCACCACCGGAGCCGGCAAGTCGGAGCTGCTGCAGACCCTGGTGGCCACGCTGGCCGTGGCGAACCGGCCGGACGAGATGACCTTCGTGCTGGTCGACTACAAGGGCGGTAGTGCCTTCGCCGAGTGCGAGCAGCTGCCGCACACCGTCGGTATGGTGACCGACCTGGACACCCACCTGGTGGAGCGGGCGCTGACCTCGCTCGGCGCGGAACTGCGCCGGCGGGAGCACGTGCTGGCCGATGCAGGTGCCTCCGACATCATCCGTTACCAGGAGCGCCGGGCCCGGGACAGGAGCGTCCCTCCGATGCCGCGGCTGGTGCTGGTGATCGACGAGTTCGCGTCGATGGTGCGGGAGCTGCCCGACTTCGTCACCGGTCTGGTCAACATCGCGCAGCGGGGTCGGTCGCTCGGCATCCATCTGGTGCTGGCGACGCAGCGTCCGTCCGGCGCGGTGACCCCGGACATCCGGGCGAACACGAACCTGCGCATCGCGCTGCGGACCACGGACCAGGGCGAGAGCCGGGACATCATCGACGCACCCGATGCCGGCGAGCTGTCGCCGCGCACGCCGGGCCGGGCGTACGCCCGCCTCGGATACGCCGCACTGCTGCCGTTCCAGGCCGGGCGTATCGGCGGCAAACGGCCGGTGCTGGGGGAGCGGGCCGACCAGGTGCGCGTCGAGGTCACCCACGTGGACTGGACCCGGCTGGGCGACCCGGTCCCGGCCCGCAGGGTGGCCCGGGCCGCGGCCGGGGGTGTGGCCGGAGGTGTGGCCGACACCGACCTGCGGGAACTGGTCGGTGCGATCGTCGCGGCGACCGAGCGAATGGGTGTGCCACGGCAACCGAGCCCGTGGCTGCCGCCGTTGGCCGAGGTGATCCAGTGGGCGGAGGTGCCGCAGCCGGCGGTCGCGGCGGTGCCGGGCGATCTGGGTGCGGTGGCGTACGGCATCGTCGACCTGCCGGCTTCGCAGAGCCGCGAGCCACTGCTGTTCGACGCAGATCGCGCCGGGCACGTCTTCTTCATCGGGTCCGGCCGCAGCGGTCGCTCGCAGGCGCTGCGTAGCCTGGCGGCCGCGCTGGCCGTCCGGCACTCCACCGCCGACGTGCACGTCTACGCGATCGACTGCGGCAATGGGGCGCTCCTGCCGCTGGCCGGCCTGCCGCACTGCGGCGCGGTGGTGGACCGGCTGCAGACCGAGCGCCTGGATCGCATGCTGACCTGGTTCAACACCGAGTTGACCCGGCGGCAGTCGCTCTTCGGCGAACAGCGGGTGGCGGACCTGGCGGAGCAGCGACGGAGCGCCCGGCCGGAGCAGCGGCTGCCGCACCTGATGCTGCTGGTGGACCGGTTCGAGGTGTTCGAACGGGACTTCGCGACCCACGACAACGGCAGCTATCTGGAGCGGCTGACCCGGCTGCTGCGCGACGGCGCCGGGGTGGGCATCCACGTCGTGCTGGCGGGCGACAAGGTGCTCGGCTCGGGCCGGTTCGCCGGCGCCACCGAGGAGAAGCTGGTGCTGCGCCTCAACGACCGCAGCGACTACTCGCTGGTGGGCCTGAACCTCAGGGACGTGCCGCCGGAGCAGGGACCGGGCCGGGCGATCCGGATCTCCGACCACGCCGAGGCGCAGATCGCCGTGCTCGGCCCGGACATCACGGGACAGGGGCAGGCGGCGGCGCTGACCGAGGGGGCCAGGCGGATCACCGACCGGGACGCCGCGGTGCCGGCGGCTGCCCGGCCACGCCGGTTCGCGGCGCTGCCCGACCTGATCGGGTACGCCGAGGTGCGCCGGATGGCGCCGGAGAAGGGCCGGGCCCTCACCGCGTTCGTCGGGGTGGGCGGCGACGAGGTGGCTCCTCTCGGGCCGGACTTCGTCGACATCCCGACCTTCGCGATCGGCGGCCCGCCACGGTCGGGTCGCAGCACCGCGCTGTTGACGGTCGCCCGTTCGCTGCTGGAGAACGGCACGGGGCTGCTGGTGGTGGCACCACGCCGCTCGCCGTTGCGGGACCTGGCCGGGCATCCGGGGGTGACCGGGGTGGTGACCGATGCCGGGGTCGCCGCGGTGGACTTCCGACAGTTGCTGAAGAGCATTCCGGAGGAGACCGGGGCGGTGGTGGTCGACGATGCCGAGTTGCTCGCCCAGTCGGACATCGACGGTGACCTGAACATGCTGGCCCGCGGCGCGGCAGGCAACGGGTGGGGCCTGGTGGTGGCAGGCAATGCGGAGGCGTTGAGCCTCGGTCTGGCCGGCTGGCTGACCCAGCTCAAGCGCAACCGGGCCGGCCTGCTGATCGGGCCGCAGAGCATCACCGACGGTGAGCTGATCGGCATGCGGATCCCACGGGGCATCGTCGGGCAGGCCGCCCAGCCGGGGCGCGCCTACCTGCACCTGGGTGACGGGGTGCTGACCGCCGTGCAGGTGCCGAAGGCGGACTGAGCACATGAGGGCCGGTGCTGCCAGGTGGCAGCACCGGCCCTCGTGCGCCGGACCGGGCCGGGCTGTGCCAGGCGGTCAGGCGAAGCGCAGCGTGCCGGTGATCGCGTCGAAGACGTCGTGGAGCGCGTCGGCGAGCGGCAGGTTCGGGCTCATGCAGGTGACCACCAGGTACGACCCTGGCTGCGCCGGGACCGGGACGATCGTGTGCATCGCGACCATCACGGCGGACGTCGTCCCGGTCAGCTCGACGATCTCGGTGCCGGTGATCCTGGCGACGACCCCGACGCCGGGAATGCTCGTCGAGGTGACGGTGCGGTCACCGTGGCCGTCGACCCGCGCCGGGCGGGACACCTGCTGGGCGATGTCGGCCACCGACAGGTGCGTCCCGTCCGGGACGGTCACCCCGAACACCCCGACGAACGCCATGAGCAGCCCGCCGTCGTCGTCGCGGGCGATCATTCCGGCTGCGGAGGCGGCACCCCGTTGCCGGGCGGTGCGCAACAGGCGGCGGGCCTGGCGCAGCGCGTCGTCGACGGCACTGCGCTGCTCGGGAGTGGTCGCGGCCGCCCGCAGCTCGTTCTGCTGCCTGCTGAAGTCCTGCCCGGCCAGGTCGTAGTCGAGCCAGCCGTCCGGCACCTCGAAGGTGAACGATCCGGGGGCGTGCACGGTGGCGGTCACCTGCCGCCGCCCAGGCTGTTGCCACCCTGCTCGTCGACCGCCGTGAAGGCGTCGAGGATCATGTCGATCGCCTGCACGATGTCGTCGCACTCCTCACGCAGCTGCTTGCGGCCGGCGTCCCAGCGGTCCTCGAAGTTCTCCGCCGCGTCGCGGACCGGGCTGCCGACGACCCGGTTGAAGTCCGCGGAACTCCGCTTCACGTTGATGGTCTGAAGTACCCGGCGCATCGCGTCCGCCGCCTGCTGGAGATCCTCACCCGGGACCACGATGTCTGATCTGGCCATGGGCGCTTCACGAGCGGGCCCCCCAAACGGTTCATGGAATGTGAGCTGTGCCACTTTCATCAAACCGAATCGGTCGGTGGGTCGTGCAGACCGTACCTGTCGACTTCAACTGAATCCGGAGGTGTCATCGTGGCCCGGACCCCGGCCCGCGCACTGACCGCCCCTCTTGCTGCGGTGGTGCTCCTCGCGGCCGCCTGCGCGGGCAACGACTCCGCTGCCCCGGCCCCGGCACCCGTCCTCGCCGGCGGCGAGATCCAGCTGGTGGACGCGCCGGCCGCAAGCGCCGGCCTGACCGGTGACGGCCGTGCCGACGACGCAGCCCCGGCGGCCACCACGAAGCCCGCGGACACGGCGGATCCGGTGGACCTCGCGGCCACCACGGAGCCCCCGGCGCCCACCGCCGCGGCGGCGGACGCCCCGACACCGGTGAGGTGGGTCCAGCTCTCCACGAACAAGGCATCCATCGGCGAGACGGTGACCGACGTGACCGGGTTCACCCTGTACCGCTTCGCCGGTGACTCGGCCGAACCGCCGACCTCGAAGTGCGCCGGTGAGTGCGTCAAGGACTGGCCGCCGGTGCTGATCCAGGCCGGGGGCCGGGTCTTCGTCGACGGGATGAAGACCGACGACATCGGTGCGATCCGGCGGCCGGACGGCGGCGTGCAGGTCACCATCGGAGGCTGGCCGGCCTACCGTTTCGCCGGCGACACCGTGCCCGGTGACCTCAACGGTCAGGGCGTCGACAACGCCTGGTTCGCGTTCGCGCCCGACGGCAAGGCGATCGATTCGCTGATCGCCACGGCGGTCGTCAAGGCCGCGCCGCCGGATCGGACCAGGACGCTGACCGCCAGGAAGAGCAAGGACGGGCCGGTCGTCGTCGACGACGACGGCGCGACGGTCTACCGCTTCGGCGAGGACGACACCGACCCGCCGGCCAGCAACTGCACGGGCGCCTGCGCGGCCCTGTGGCAGCCGGTGGTCGCCAAGAACGGCGGCAAGGTGAAGCTCGATGGCATCGACGCGGACCGGGTCTGGTGGTTGAGCCGCAAGGACGGGACCAAACAGGTGACCCTGGACGGATCGCCGCTCTACCGTAACGTCGCGGACAAGAGCACCGACACGATCATCGCCAGCGCCGCCACTCAGGGCTGGACCCCGGCCCGATGATCCGGCGGATGCTGCTGCTGGTGGCCACGGCGTTCACCGTCGCCCTTGTCGCACCGGCCGCCGCCCAGGCGGCTGCGGACGACGTGGTCAAGGTCGTTGTGGTGCGCGCCCCCGAGAACAACGGCGGGCGTCCCGACTCCCTGCCGCAGATCGCCCAGCGCACCCTCGGCGACCCGGCTCGCGCCAGCGAGATCCTCGGCCTGAACCGCGGACGGCCGCAGAGCGACGGCGGGACGCTCACCGACTCCGGCGAGGTCCGCGCCGGGTGGATCCTGCTGCTGCCGGCCGACGCCAGCGGCCCGGACGTCCGGCTCGGCCGGGTCGGGTCGGCCCCGGACTCCGGCGGAACCTCGTTCTTCACCTGGAAGGTGGTGTCCGCGCTGGTCGGCGCGGTGGTCCTGGCGCTCCTCAGCCTCCTGGTGATCTTCCGGCGCCGGATCGTGCGCCGGGTGCGTGGCCGCTACCACGCATACCTCGAGAACGCCCGTTGGCACCGCCGGATCCAGGAGCGGATGCGGGTACGCGCCCAACTCTCCGCCGAGTTCGCCGCAGACCGGGCCCGGCCCTCGCTGGCCTGGCACGCCGCCGCCGAACTGACGGCCGACCAGGTCGAGGCGTACGCCCTGCGCGTCGGCGAGGGCGCGGTGACCGCCTGGGTGACCGCCGATCACGCGCCCCGCACACCGTGGCAGGCCGAGACGGACGGTATGTGGACGCGTCCCGTGGAGGCGTCGTCCGGCAACCGTCCTTCCCTGGGCGATGCGGTGGCACCGTGCCTGGTCCGGGTCGGCGGCGAGGACGGAACGCTCTTCGTGGACCTCACCTGGCTCGACGGGGTCCTCGCGATCGGCGGATCCGCCGGGGTCGCCATCGACGTCCTGGCGAATCTCCTCGCCGACCTGACGCGGTTCCGCCCGGATCTGCCGGTGCTGTCGGTGCCGGGACTCTGCGGTGAGGCACCGGGCCTGCCATCCACCGCGGTTCGCATGCGGTCGGTGACCGAGCTGCGGGTGACCGGTCGCGGCCCCGGCACGGACGACGGGATGGTGCGCCTGGCCGCCCACCGGCGCACCCTCACCGCCCTGGCGGTGCTCCCCGAGACGCCGTCGGCCGACGAGGCGGCGCACCTGCTCGCCGCGTGCGGGCCGGGCAGCGGGCAGGTCGCGATCGTGCTCGGTGATCTACCAGGTGCCCGCTGGCGCTGGAACGCGGAGGCAGACGGGAAGGTTCGCCTCCCGGAGATCGGTGTGACGGTGACGGCACCGTCCCGCTAGACCCAGGCTTCTCTTCTCGCCCGGCCCTCGTGGCACGCTCTCCCACCGGCCCCGGCCGGGCCGTTTCAGGAAGGTTCGCGATGTACACCGCAACTCCGCCGCAGGTGCGCCGCACCGGGCAGTCCAGAGCCGCCTACCTGACGCTCTGGATCTTCCTCCTGGTCAACCTGGTGATCGTCGAGGTGATGTTCGCCAATCCGAGCAGGCCGGCGCCCAACACCCTGACCTCGATCGGCCGGTTCCTCGGCCTGCACCTGGGCTTCGTGATGGCGCTTCAGCTGCTGCTGATCGGGCGCGTGCCGTTCCTGGAACGGCGGATCGGCATGGACAAGCTCACCAACTGGCACCGGTGGACCGGCTTCACGATCTTCTGGCTGGTGGTGCTGCACCCGACGTTCGTCCTGCTCGGCTACTCCCAGCTCGACCGGATCTCGTTCTTCGCCGAGATTCCGAACCTGGCCGAACAGATGCCCGTGCTGCTCGGCATGATCGCCGCAGGCCTGGTCTGCGTCATGGCGTTGACCTCGGTGCGGATGGCCCGCCGCCGGATGTCCTACGAGGCCTGGCATGCCACCCACCTGGTGGTGTACGTGATGATCGTGTTGTCGGTGATCCACCAGGTCTACGAGGGCAGCTCGTTCGCCTCCAGCACTCTCACCAAGGCGTACTGGTGGGCTCTGTGGGCCTTCGCGATCGGTTCGCTGCTCGTCAACCGGCTGTTCGTGCCGCTGGTGCGCAACGCCCGCCACCGGCTGCGGGTCGTCGCCGTCGTCCCGGAGACCGATCAGGCCGTCTCCGTGTACGTCGGTGGCGACCGGCTCGACAGGCTGCGCGCCCGGCCGGGGCAGTTCTTCTGGTGGCGGTTCCCCGGCCACAACTCCTGGTGGCAGGTCAACCCGTGGTCGCTCTCGGCGGCACCGGACGGCCGCACCCTGCGGCTGACCGCGAAGGCGATCGGTTCCACCAGTGCCGGGCTGCGGCAGCTGCCGGTGGGAACCCGCGTCTACATCGAGGGACCGTACGGTGCGCTCACCACCGCCGGCCGCACCCGGGAGAACGCGTTGCTGATCGCCGGAGGCATCGGTGTCACGCCGATCCGGGCGCTGCTGGAGGACCGGGACCTGACCGGTGACATCGTGGTCCTCTACCGGGCGCGGACGCCCGCCGACGCGGTGCTGATCGGCGAGCTGCGCAACCTGGTGCAGGCCCGGGGAGCCCGGTTGCACCTGCTGACCGGCCGTACCACCGACGGCAGCCAGCCGTTCAGCCCGGAGAGCCTGCGTGGCCTGGTGCCGGACATCGCCGAACGTGACGTCTATCTGTGCGGCCCGGCCGCGATGGCGGACACCGTGCAACGCAGCCTGCGTGCACTCCGGGTGCCGGCCCGTCAGCGGCACATCGAGGCGTTCCGCCTGGGGGCGTGAGTGGGGGCGAACGGCCAGCTCAACCGAGGCGTTCGAGGAGTTGCTCGCTGTGGCGGCTGATGCCGGCGAAGCCGTACCGATCGGTGGCCGCCCTCGCGTCGGTGGCGAGGGCGCGTGCCCGGTCGGGTTCGACCCCGGCGAGCAGTTCGGCATAGGCGAGTTGGGTGCGGGAGACGAACAGGGGGGCCCGGAGGCGACGGTTGACGGTGAGGGCCAGGTCGTAGGCGGCGGCCGCGTCGTCGAGACGACCGAGGGTCGCCAGCGCACGACCGAGCCCGTAGGCGATGGCACCCTCGGTGGTCGCGCCGGTGCTGGCGACCTGGCCCCGCCAACCGTCGAGGATCGACACGAGCCGGGACGCCGGCGCGGGGAGAGCGAGGAAGTGGCAGGCCTCGGCCCACAGCATCAGGGTCGTCGACCAGAACTGGGGTGCGCCGCCGGGCGAGACGTCGAGGGAGTCGGCGAGCGCTCGGGCGTCCGATTCGCGGCCGAGCTCGCACCACACGTGGGCGAGGCCGGCCCGGAAGACCTGCAGCGTGGGGTTCTCTTCGAGGACCTGTTCGAGGGTCTCGGCCACTTCGGCGACGCGGCCCTGGGCGCGGCGGATCTGGAAGACCTGGCCGGCGTAGCCGAAGAACGCCTCGGGCTGTCCGGTGGCGACGCCGAGTTCGAACGCGGCGTGGGCGGCGGCTTCGGCCCCGTCGAGATCGCCGTCCAGGAAGAGGTGTATCGACTGGGTCTGCGCGTTGGTCCAGCGGACGAAGGGTTCCGGGCTGCGCTTGGCGAACGCGTCCCGGACGTCCTTCTCCCGGTTCATCGTGTCGCGGTCGCCCCGTTCGAGTGCGATCTCGTGGTGGGACATCGAGAGCATGCCGCGAAGTCGCGCGTCACCGGTGCGCTCCGCGGCGGCGATGCCCTCGTGCAACAACTGCTCACGGCGGTCGAGCGCGTCCAGGGTGCGTAGCGCGCTTTCGGTGAGGCGCGCGACGTGCGCGACGACGCGGTCTTCGCCGGCCTCGCGGGCGAGCGCAAGCGCACCCGAGGCTGCCTCCTCGACCTGTTCCTCGGGCCCCGCGTGAATCTCGATGGCGAGCATCGCGTGCAGGAGCGCACCGTCGGCCGCGCGGGGCCGTGCCGCGATCGCGCGGCGCAGGATCTCGACCCGTTCGTCGTCGACAGTCCCGAACTGGCTGACGTCGCCGCGGTTGTTGGCGAGCGCGGCACGCACGAGGAGATCGTCGTGGTGCAGGTCGATGGCGAGACGGCCGGCGTCGAGGAGCGTTTCGCGGTGTGCGGGGTCACCGGCCTGGCGTTGGGCGGTCCCGAGGCCGACGAGGGTTTCACCGCGCTGCGTCGTGTCGCCGGTGGGGAGGAGTTCGAGGGTGCGGAGATACCAGCCGACCGCATCGTCGGGCGCGAGGCGGGTCAGCGCGTAGTCGCCCGCCCGCTGCGCGTACCAGGCGGCCTTGCTGCGGTTCTGGGGGCCGATGGCGTGGATCCAGTGGTGGGCGATCTCCCCGGCCCGCTCGCCCGCGTCGTCGCCGACGCGTCGCTCCAACGCCGCGGCGACCGCCTGGTGGCCGAACGCCCGCGCGGTGGGGCTCAGCTCCGCATACAGGGTGTGGGCGACGATGGCGTGCGTGAAGGCGAACCGTCCGACGGCGTCGGTGACGAGTGCGTTGTCCACCGCCGGCATGAGGCGCTCGAACGTGCGGGCGGGGTCTTCGCTGAGCAGCTCGGAGAGGAGATCGAGTTCGAAGTCCCGACCGATGACCGAGGCGGTGTCGAGTGCCCGACGAGTTTCGGGGCCGAGGCGTTGGACGCGGCGGCCCACGACCTCGCGCACGCTGACGGGCAGCCCCCGGTTGCGCAGGTAGGTCGGAGCCGCCCAGCGGCCGTCGTCCTGTTGGCTGATGGCCCCGGTCTCGGCGAGGTGGCGGAGGATCTCGGTGACGAAGAACGGGTTGCCTTCCGTCTCGGCCCGCAGCACGTCCCGTAGCGCGAGCCCGTCGTGGTCCATCTCGTGGCCCGCGACCGTCTCCAGGAGGCTGAGCACCTCGCTGCCGTCGAGACCACGCAGGGCCAACCGGGTGATGCCCGGTTCGCGATGGGTCGCGGCCAGCAACACGGCCAGCGGATGCGAGGTGTCGATATCGGTATCCCGGAACGTCGCGATCACCAACACCGGTGTCGTCAGGGCCCGCTCGACGAGGTGACGCAGGAGAGCGAGCGTCTGCACGTCCGCCCAGTGCAGATCGTCGAGGACGACGAGCGCGGGCTTGCCACGTACCGAGACGGCGCCGAGCACGTCGAGGACCGAGTTGTAGAGCGCGAACCGGGCGGAATCCGATTCCAGGTCCGCCGCGTACGCGCCACCCAACAACGGCGCGAGTGCCTCCTGATGGCCGGCGAGGACGTCGGGGGCGTCGCGGTCGAGACTTGTCAGCACTTCCCGCCAGGGCTGATACGGAACGGACAACTCCTCGTCGCAGCGCCCGTACAGCACCACCGCTTCGCGGTGCGCCGCCGCCGAGAACACCGAGCACAGCGTCGTCTTGCCGATCCCCGCTTCTCCGCTGACCAACACCACCCGCCGCTGTCCCGAGGCGATCACCTCCTTCCACCCGTCCGCGAGCACCGCGCGCTCGTGCTCCCGGCCGGCGAACCCCAGGCCCGACGACGCCGCCAGCCGAGCGGGCAGGGGAACGCCATGCCCTGACCCCGGCCGGCCCCCTGCCGCCGCCTGCACGACTGTCCCGACGAACTGGTAGCCGCGGCGATATGTCGTACGGATCAGCCGCTGTTCCTTGCCGGCGTCACCGATCGCCACGCGGATGGTCCGGAGCACGGTGGTGACCGCGGCCTCGCTGACGAAGCGGTCGCCCCACACCGAGTCGAGGAGTTCTTCCTTGGACACGACCCGGTCACGGTGCGAGATCAGGTGATGGAGGACGTCGAACGCCCGGGGCTCGAGCGGGATGCGTTGCCCGGCACGTCGAAGCTCGTAGAGGGAGGTGTCAAGCTCGTATCCGTCGAAATGATACGGAACTCCATCCACCCCACGGAGGCTACCAGTCGCGAGGTGCCGCGCCACCTGCCGTTGCCTGCCGCGGCTTCCTTCCGGGCGGGTCACCGGATGCTGCTGATGCGGAGCATCAGCAGGCCCGACACCACCGCGCTCAGGGCGCCGAAGACGAACAATGCGGGGTAGCCGCCACACCAGGTGATCACCGCACCGGCCACCGCACCGGCGAGCAGCTGGGGCAGGCCGGTGGCCACCTGAAGGATCCCCAGGTCGCGGCCCTCGCTGTCGGCGTCCGGCAGCACCAGGGACATGACCGCCAGGTCGATGGCGAAGTAGGTGCCGATCGAGGCACCCAGGCAGGCGGAGTAGACCAGCATCCCCGTCCAGGTGGGCATGGCGAGGGGGATCATCATCGACGCGGCGACGCCGAGGGCGCTCACCCCGACGAACAGCTTGCGACGGTCCACCTTGTCCGCGATCCAGCCCGCAAGACTGGCAACGACCACCCACACCACGACGCTCAGCGTGAGCAGGGTGCTCACCGCCGTCGCGACGTCGCCGTCGGGCACATTGCCGGTGCCGACGTAGTCCTGCAACGTGTAGAAGGTGTAGCCGCTGACCACGAAGTAGGACGCGAAGAGCATGAACCGGCTGAAGAAGGCCAGTCGGAAGTCCCGGGTGGCGAACGCGGCGAAGAACGACCGGAAAGACTGCCCCGGGCTCCTTCGATCACGCACAGCGACCGGCAGGCCGCGCGCCGAGCCCTCCCGGGCGCCGAGCAGCAGCAGCGCGGTGGTGACCAGCAGAACCGCGCCGATGACGGCGTAGGCGGTCAGTTGGCCCACCCGGCTGGCCACCTGGACGCCGAAGACGATGCCGACCGGGGTGCCCAGCCCGATGACCGCCGACGCCACGCCACGACGTCGCGGGGGAACGCGGTCGGGCAGGATCGCAGTGATCGCACCCGAGTAGAAGTTCGCCGCGAACCACAGCACCACGGTGGTCGCGATCAGCCCCGGCAGGCTCTCGGCCAGCCCCAGGAGGATGCAGGCGACGGCCGAGACCGTCGCCGCCGCGGCGATCCACGGTGTCCGACGCCCGTAGCGGGAGCGGGTGCGGTCGGAGATCGCGCCACCGGCGGGGATGGCGACCATCGACGCGACGGCCGCGAGCGTGGTGAGCAGGGCGAGGTTGCCGACCTTCGACGTCGGGTCCACGGCCTCCACCTGGGCCGGGAGGATGACGGCCGAGATGCCGTTGAACAGCGCGTACATGGCCGCCACCGCCGGGAAGAGCAGCACGAGCAGGCGGCCGACGCGCGGTCGCGGCACCGGTGCGCCGTCGGTGGTGACCAGCTGCTGAGGGGGGCGGACGTTGGTCATGAGGCCTCCGGGGCCGTGACGATCAGAGTGAGGGCTCAGCCAATCCGAGGGTGAATCGGGTGGCCGGTGCATTATGGGTGTGTCGCCGTGGCGCGCAACAGACCGGGGCATCGGACCAGGGAACCGCCCGTCAGCGGGCGTGGGGTGGCGCCCGGCGGCGGCGGGCAGGATGCTGCGGCTGGCCAGGCGCGCTCGGGACGGGTCCGGCTCGCCTCGCCGTGCCGCAGGGTTCTTGTCTTGAGATATGCCGATGTCAGGGTCATGGTGGCGAGCTGGTCTGCCCGGCGCGCGGCCGCGCAGGGACACGGCGAGAAGGACTCGGTCCCGCCCCGGTGACCCGCGACCGATGACCGAGACCTTCGTGTCAGACCCTTTCGGTCATGATCAGAAAGCGCGATGAAAGCGGAGTGGCTCTACCTGACCGGCCGTTGCCGTGGACCGGGTCGTCAGGTCGTGATGATCACGTGCAGGTTGCGGGGTCCGTGGACGCCCTCGACCCGGTCGAGTTCGATGTCGCTGGTGGCCGACGGCCCGCTGATCCAGGTCAGCGGGCGGTGCGGGTCGAGGCGGGTGAGGGCGTCCGGCACGGTGGCGACGACCTGGTCGGCCCGCAGCACGCACACGTGCACGTCGGGCAGCAGGGTGATGAGCCGGCGGCCCTGGTCCGGGGCCCCGTCGAGCACGATGGTGCCGGTCTCGGCGACGGCCACGGCCGCCGCGGTGACCGCGCCGTCGACCGCGGCGATTCGCCCGACGTCGAGGTCGTGGTCCACCACGGCGGCGACGCCGGGCGGCAGCCAGCGCGGGGGCAGGCCGGGCGGCACCACGACCTGCCGGCCGCCGAGCACCTCGTCGACGACCCGGGCGACGTCGGAGTCCGCGCACCGGTGCACGGTCGCCCGGTAGTCGGTGAGCCGGTCCGCGAGCACGTCCGGGTCGGCGGCCACGGCGCCGGCGGGCCGGTAGTCCCGGGGCACCTCGGCCGGTGCCGGCGCGGGTCCGCCCAGCGCGGCCCGCAGGCGGCCGAGGATGAGGTCCCGTGCGGTCATCGGTCGGCCCACCACTGGCGGAAGGTCCGCGGCGGTGGTTCCGGCAGGTCGCGGCTGGCCGTCCAGCCGGACAACGGCGGTGGCAGGCCCCGCCCGCGCGGGCCGGCGAGCCGGCTCAGCTTCGCGGCGCGCTGCGCTGCGGCGTACAGCGCGGGGTGGTCCATCGTGTACGCGGCGGCGGCCATCGCCGCCGCCTCGCCCTTCGGGTGCGGTGCCCGGCCGCGCAGGTGGACCAGGATGGACGGGATGTCGATCAGCACGGGGCAGGCGTCGTAGCAGGCCCCGCAGAGCGACGACGCGTACGGCAGGGAGGCGTTGTCCGCGACCCCGGTGAGCTGTGGGGAGAGCACCGCCCCGATCGGCCCCGGATAGACCGACCCGTAGGCGTGCCCGCCGGTGCGCTCGTAGACGGGGCAGACGTTGAGGCAGGCCGAGCAGCGGATGCAGTGCAGCGCCTCCCGGCCGACCGGGTCGGCGAGCACGGCGCTGCGGCCGTTGTCGAGCAGCACCAGGTGGAACGCCTGCGGGCCGTCGCCGGGGGCGACGCCGGTCCACATCGAGGTGTAGGGGTTCATCCGCTCCCCGGTCGACGCGCGGGGCAGCAGTTGGAGGAAGACCTCCAGGTCGCGCCAGGTGGGCACGACCTTCTCGATGCCCATGACGGTGATCAGGATCTCCGGCAGCGTCAGGCACATCCGCCCGTTGCCCTCGGACTCGACGACGGCGAGGGTGCCGGTCTCGGCGACGGCGAAGTTCGCCCCGGACACGGCGACCCGGGTGCTCAGGAACGTCTCCCGCAGGTACCGGCGCGCCGCGGCGGCCAGGGCCGCCGGCTCGTCGGTGAGCGCCGGGTCGACGCCCGGCATGGCCCGCAGGAAGATGCCCCGGATCTCGGCCCGGTTGCGGTGGATCGCCGGCACCAGGATGTGGCTCGGCCGGTCGTCGCCGAGCTGCACGATCAGCTCGGCGAGGTCGGTCTCGACCGGCTCGATCCCGGCCGCTTCCAGCGCCTCGTTCAGGCCGATCTCCTGGGTGGCCATCGACTTGACCTTCATCACCCGGTCGGCGCCGGCCGCCCGGACCAGGTCGGTGACGATCCGGTTGGCCTCGACCGCGTCTGCCGCCCAGTGCACCGTCCCGCCGGCCCGCCCGACCGCCGCCTCCAGCTGCTCCAGCAGTTCGGGGAGGCGGGCCATGGTGTCCGTCTTGATCGCCCGTCCGGCCGCCCGCAGGTGTGGCCAGTCCGGCACCTCGCCGATCACCGCGGCGGACTTGGCCCGGATCGTCGTGGTGGCGTGGCGCATGTTGCGGCGCAACTGCGCGTCACCCAACGCCCGGCGGGCCGCCGCGGGGAACGGCTCGTCCCCGCGCAGGTGTCCGACGCCGCGCGGCGCCGTCGTCGGCATGCCCAGGAAGGCCCGCGTCACGGTCGCACCCCCATCGTCTCCTGCCCACCGGCCTGCTCCGAGTCTTCCGTCTTACCGGCCTGCTCCGAGCCTTGGGTGCTGGCCAGGATCTCGGCCAGGTGCACCGTGCGCACCCCGGCTCTCAGCCGGGACAGGCCACCGCCGATGTGCATGAGGCACGACGAGTCTCCGGCCGTGCACACGTCGGCCCTGGTCGCCAGGATGTTGCCCATCTTGTCCGCCAGCATCGCCGTCGACGTGGCCGCGTTCTTCACCGCGAACGTGCCCCCGAACCCACAGCACTGCTCCGCCTGCGGCAACTCCACCAGGTCCAGCCCCCGCACCTTCCGCAGCAGCCGGAGCGGCCGGTCGCCCACCCGCAGTATCCGCAGCGAGTGGCAGGTCGGGTGGTACGTCACCCGGTGCGGGTAGTAGGCGCCCACCTCGGTCACGCCCAGCACGTCGACGAGGAACTCGGACAGCTCGTACGTGTGCCGGCCCACCTCGTCGGCCCGGCTGGCCAGCCGTTCGTCGCCGGCCCGGCGGGCCACCATCGCATGCTGGTGCCGCACCGACGCGACGCACGACCCGGAGGGCGCCACCACCACGTCGTACGGGGCGAAGACCCGCACGTGCCGGCGGACCAGTCGCAGCGCCTCGTCCGGATAGCCGGTGTTGACGTGCATCTGCCCGCAACACGTCTGGTCCTCCGGAAACACCACCTCATGGCCGAGCCGTTCCAGCAACCGCACCGTCGCCGCGGCCGCCTCGGGGAACAACGTGTCGGCGAGGCAGGTCACGAAGAGTCCGATCCGCATGTTCAACCGCCCATCCGGTCCTCGGCGGCTCGCCAGGTCGCCGTCGACGGCACCGGCGATGCGCGCCCGCACCAGGATGCTACCCAGCGCCGTGGCCTCGCCCGGCCCGGTGCCGCCGCCGACGAGGTGCACGGTGTCGACGTGCCGGCCCGTGAGCTGCTGCGCCTGACGGACGGCGCGGGATCAGGCTGCGGGCAGACGTACCTCGAACTGGCAACCGCGGCTGGTGTTGCGCACGTCGACCCGGCCGCCGTGGGCCTCGACGAGACCGCGCACGATCGCGAGGCCGAGCCCGCCGCCACCACCGGAGCCGGCCGCTCCCGGGGTGCGGGCGCGTTCGCCACGGAAGGCGACGTCGAACACCCGGTCCAGGTCCTCCTCCGGGATGCCGCCGCAGGTGTCGGAGACGGCAAGCCACACGTCGTCGCGTTCGTGGCCGGCCGCGATGTGCACGGTGCCGTCCTCGGGGGTGTACCGGACGGAATTGATCAGCAGGTTGCTGACGACGCGGGCGAGTTCGCGTTCGCCGGCCCGGACGAGAGGCCAGCCGTTGTCCGCGGCGACGAGGTGGATCCTGCGGCGGGCGGCGAGCGGGGCGACGCCGGCGATCGCGTCGGACACGACGTCGCGCAGCGGCACGGTGGTGGGTGCGAGCCGCAGCGCGCCCGCGTTGATCCGCGACAGCTCGAACAGGTCGTCGACGAGCTGGGTCATCCGGTCGGTCTCGACCCGGATGCGCCGGTGGTAGTCGTCGATGGTGGCCGGGTCGCCGATGATGCCGTCCTCGAGGGCTTCGGCCATCGCCCGTAACCCGGCGAGTGGGGTGCGCAGGTCGTGCGACACCCAGGCGACGAGTTCGCGCCGTCCGGCCTCCAGCCGCCGTTCCCGGTCCCGGGCCGCCTGTGCCCAGACGGCGGAGGCGGCCAGCCGGCTGCCGAAGACGGCGCCGACGGCGAGGCTGATCACCGCGGAGGCGCTCACGGTGACGAGGACGACCCACAGGTCGTGCGGGGACAGGAACATGGCCTGGGCGACGGTGGCGACGCCGACGACCACGGCGAGCACGGTGACGGTGAGCAGCACCAGGACGTGGACGAGGATCGAACGGCCGCGCAGCAGCCGTAGCGTCCCGGCGCCGGCCAGCCCGACGACGCCTCCGGCGACGAGGGCGTAGAGCCCGATGAGCAGCATGTCCTTCACCGGAGGGCTCCCTCGTCGAGCGGGTCGTACCGGTAGCCGACGCCCCAGACGGTGCGGATACGGCGCGGTTCGGCCGGCTCCCTCTCGACCTTCTCGCGCAGCCGGCGGACGTGGACGGTCACCGTCGACTGGTCACCGAACTGCCATCCCCACACCTTGTCCAGCAGGTCGCCGCGGGACCACGCGCGTCCCGGGTGGCGCATGAGGAAGGCCAGCAGATCGAACTCCCGGACGGTCAGCGACAGCGGCGCGCCGTCCAGCTCGGCGACGCGGCGGGCGGTGTCGACGGTCAGTTCCGCGTCGACGAGCCTGGTGCGGCCGGCCGGGTCGGTGGTGTGCCCGGTGGTGCGACGCAGCACCGAGCGGATCCGGAGCACGAGTTCGCGGGGGGAGAACGGCTTGGTCACGTAGTCGTCGGCGCCGACCTCCAGCCCCAGGACACGGTCGGCCTCCTCGCCGAGGGCGGTCAGCATGATCACCGGCAGGTTCGGCAGCTGCCTGCGGATCCGGCGGCACACCTCAAGGCCGTCGATGCCGGGCATCATGAGATCGAGCACCACGAGATCGGGCCGGTAGCCGGCGATCGCCGCGAGGCCGTCGGCACCGTCGGCGGCCAGCCGGACCTCGCAGCCGTCCTGTTCCAGGTAGCGCCGCACGACGTCGCTGACCGTGGGGTCGTCGTCGACCACCAACACCCGATGTCCCATCCCGGCCACGCTACCGACCAGCCGGCGGCGGGCCGCTTCCGCCAGGTCTTTCGGTTTGCTTACGGCCCGCCGCTGACCGGCGTCGCCGGTCAGCCGCCAGGCACGTCACCAGTGTCGCGCCGGCGACGAGGAGCAGGACGGCGGCGAGATTGCGCCCGTACGGCAGCGGCAGCACCGACGGGTTGTCGGAGGGCCGGCCGAAGCCGAGGACGAGCGGCAACGCCACGACGGTGATCGCGGCTGCGCTGACCGCGGCGGCGCGCGCCACGAGCCGATGACGGTGCGGGACGAACCGGGCGATCGCGGCGCCGGCGGCCAGCAGCACGGCCATCCAGACGACGTCGTGACCGACCAGCACACCGGCCAGGAAGAGCAGCACACCGCCGGGCTTCAGGTCGGGGTCGGCGATGCCGCCCACGGCGGCGTACCCCATCAGCAGGACGCCCACGGCGGCGAGCGCCGTCCGGATCCTCATGGCGACTCCCGCACGGTGATCCTTCCAACCCACTTGGTCTGCAGCACGCCGGGCCGGTTCGGGGCGATCAACCGTGCCGGGTAGCCGTGGTCGAGGTGCAGGGGTTCACCGCCCAGCCGCAGAGCGATCAGCGTCAGCGGGTCACGGACGTGCGGCGGCGCGACGGTCGACGCGCGGTACCGGCCGCCCGCCTCCAGCGACTCGACGAGGACGACCGCGTGGTCCGGGTCGACGCCCACGAGGGCCACCAGGTCACGCAGCCGCACCCCGGTCCACCGCCCGGTGGCGCTCCACCCCTCCACACAGGCGATCGGCAGGTGCGCGGTGTGCTGCGCGAAGGCGTGCAGGGCGGCGAGATCCAGGTCGGCGTGCCCGGCGGGGCCGACGACCGTCAGCCGGTACGACGGGTCCAGCGCCGGGGCGCGTACCCCGGCGTTGTCCGCGGTCTTGTTGACCGGCAGCCCCTGCGACCCCACGCCCGGCCGGCGGGGGGCGAGCACCGCCAGGCCGGACAGCGGCCGGACGGTCTGCCCCACCGTGGTCAGGGTGATCAGCCCGGCCGCGGCGGCGACGCCACCGAGCAGCCCGCGCCGGCTCAGCCGGCCCGGCGCCGGCTCGGCGGTGGTGCGGGTGAGCGCGTCGCGCACGGTCGGCAGTTGTACGCCGATGTGCACCAGCAGCGCGCCGACCGCCAGCCACGCCACCCAGTAGTGCCCGGCGGTGAAGAAGAACGGCATCGGCGCGTACCAGCGGGAGACGTTCAGCACACCGCCGATCACCTGGAACAGCGCCGCCGCGACCAGCACGCCGACGCTGGCCCGTTCGATCGCGTGGCCGATCGAACGGACCGGCGGCCAGGTGAACAGGTGTGGATAGACCGACCACAACTTGGCGCCGAGCAGCGGCACCGTGGCGAGCCCGGTCGCCACGTGCAGGCCTTGGGTGAACCGGTAGAGCCCCACCGGGCGGGCCGGCCACCAAAACCAGCCCGGCGGGTGCTGGATCAGGTGGCTGAGCAGCCCGGTGAGGAAGCAGACGGCGAACGCCGCGCCGAGCGCGACGCCGAGCTGGCTGGTCAGCCGCGTCGACCGCAACCGGGCCGGAAACCTGCCGGGGCGCAGCGGTCCTCGCCGCAGTGCCACGGGCGGTGCCGGCAGCGGCGTCGACCACCATCGGGCGAGCCGCCGCAGGCCCGTCGGGCGGCCGTTCACCCGGGGATGAGGGTGGCGAACCATCGGCCCGCCGCCGTCCAGGTGTCGAGGATGCGCATCGCCGTGCCCTCGGCCAGCGCGGGCAGCTCGTCGAGGGGTACGCAGGCCCAGCGCAGGGGGCTGCCGACGCCGCCCGGGGTCTGCACCGTGGCCGTGCCGGACCAGGCGGGCGTGCCGGGTGGCGCGAGCTCGGCGTGCAGGTGGCCGTCGGCCGCCAGCAGCCGGCGGCAGCGGCGTAGCAGCCGGTGCGGGTCACCACCGATGCCGACGTTGCCGTCGGCCAGCAGCAGATGCCGCCAGCGGCCGGTGCCCGGCACCGGGTCGAAGACGTCGCGTTGCAGCGCGACCGCGCCGCGGCGACGGGCCAGGCGGACGGCGGTGGCGCTGATGTCGATGCCGAGGGCCGGCCGTCCGGCGCCGATCAGCGCACCGGTGAGCCGGCCGGGACCGCAGCCGACGTCGAGGGTGGGGCCGGTGCAGCGATCGAGCAGCGTCGTGTCCCCGTCGGTCGTGTCCCGGCACCAGACGGCCGGGTCGAAGCGGAGCACGCCGCCGCTCGGGTGCCGGGCCGTGAACGCGGCGGGGACGCCGGATGCCGCCTGGTCGAACACGGCGTCGAAGACCGCGACGGCGTTCACCGGCCGACCGCCGCCGGTGACGGCACCTCGGCGGCGACGGCGACGGCGAACCGGCTGCCCGCCGGGCACAGCGCGGCCACGGCGTGGGCGTCGGCCGCGGTGTCCACGTCACGCAGGCGGGGCAACAGGTGGACCCGCAGGCCCCGACGGCGCAACGCGGCCAGGGTGAGCTGTCCGGTGCTCGCCGTGGAGGTCGGGATCGCGCGCAGGACCTCGGCGTGACCGGGCTCGCGCAGGCCCAGCGCCCACCAGCCGCCGTCGTCGGCGGGCCCGAGCACCGCGTCCGGCCCGTCCGCCGTGCCGAGCAGCCCCACGGCGGTGTCGAGGTGCGCGACGGTGAGCTGCGGGGTGTCCATGCCGATCAGCAGGGTGGCCGTGCCCGCCGTGCGGCTGTCGGCGAACGCGTCGGCGAGGCGGTCGCTGAGCGGGCCGCCGCGCTGGGCGAGCCGCTCCCAGCCCGGCGGGGCCGGGTGGTCGCCGTCGACGGCCAGGACCCGCGTGCCGACCGTGGCCGTGGCGACGGCGTCGAGGGTGTCGGCCAGGGCGGCCGCGGCGATCCGGGCCGCCTGTGCGGGGGTGCAGGGCGGGCAGAGGCGCGTCTTGACCCGGCCGGGTTCCGGCGTCTTGGCCAGCACCAGGATCTGAGGGACGCTCACCGGGCCAGCACCGCACTCATGTCCCGGACGGCGCGGGCGGTGCCGAGCAGGGTGCCGGTCACCTTCGAGCGGGTGCCGGCTGCCCGTGGGTGGTAGTCGACGTCGACCTCGACCACCCGCCAGCCGGCCCGGCCTGCCGCGATCATCAGTTCCAGCGGGTAGCCGAAGCGGCGGTCGCGCAGCCCCAGCGCCAGCAGGTCGGCGCGGCGCACGGCCCGGATCGGACCGATGTCGTGGATGTCGAGGCCCGTCGTGCGGCGCAGCCGGTGGGCCAGGACGGCGTTGGCGGCCCGGGCGTGCAGCGGCCACACCCCGCGCGCGGCCGGGCGGCGCCGGCCCGTGCCCAGGTGCGCCTCGCCGGCGCGGACGGGATCGGCCAGCCGGGGCAGCTGCGCCGGGTCGAAGGACCCGTCGGCGTCCATCACGCACACCACGCCGTCGACGGGGTCGGCTGCCAGGACCCCGGCGTGCACGGCGGCGCCGTACCCGGGCTCGGCCACACTGATCACCTCGGCGCCGCAGGCGCGGGCCACCGCCGCCGAGCCGTCGGTCGAGCCGTTGTCCACCACGATCGGCCGGTAGCCGGCCGGCATCCGGGCCAACAGGTCGGGCAGGGCCGGGGCCTCGTTGCGGCAGGGAAGAACCACATCGGTCATGCCGCGGACGCTAGGACACGATCCGCCCGGAAATCCTTACCTGGCGGTGACAGAGTCTTACGGAACGGTGACCCGGTCCGAGTTCTTACGAACCACTGACGGTAGGTCGTGGCCGGAGCGCGTGGCCGCGTCCCGGCTCTACCGTCGGCGCCGTGACTCACGTACTCGTTACCGGCGGTGCCGGATTCATCGGAACCCACGTCGTGACCGCCCTGCACGACGCCGGCCACCGCGTGACCGTCGTGGACGCCGGCCATCCCGGCGCGCACCGCCTGCCGCTGCCGGACACCGTGGCGGGAGCCCCGCTCGTCCGGCTCGACCTGCGCGACCGGCCCGCCGTCGCCGGCGTCCTGGCCGGCGTCGACGCGGTGGTCCACCAGGCGGCCATGGTGGGGCTCGGCGTCGACCTGGACGACCTGCCCGAGTACGTCGGCTGCAACGACCTCGGCACCGCGGTCCTGCTCGCCGCGATGGCCCGCGCGGGCGTCCACCGGCTCGTGCTCGCCAGCTCCATGGTCGTCTACGGCGAGGGTGCCTACGCCTGCGCCGGGCACGGTGCGGTCCGCCCCGCGCCGCGAAGCGTCGCCGACCTGGCCGCCGGTCACTTCGAGCCGGCCTGCACGAGCTGCGGTGCCGCCGTCACCCCGGGGCTGGTCGACGAGGAGGCTCCGCTGGATCCGCGCAGCGTGTACGCCGCGACGAAGGTCGCCCAGGAGCACCTCACGGCGGCCTGGGCCCGGCAGACCGGCGGCACCGTCGTGGCGCTGCGCTACCACAACGTCTACGGGCCCGGCATGCCCCGCGACACACCGTACAGCGGGGTCGCGGCGATCTTCCGGTCCGCGCTGGAGGCCGGGCAGGCGCCGCGGGTGTTCGAGGACGGCGGCCAGCGCCGCGACTTCGTGCACGTCCGCGACGTGGCGGCGGCCAACCTCGCCGCGTTGGAGGCGACCGGCACGCGCACCGGCTGGCGGGCGTACAACGTCGCCTCCGGTCGCCCGGCCACCATCGGCCAGCTGGCCACGGAGCTCGCGCGGGCCGCCGACGGGCCCCTGCCGGTGGTCACCGGCGAGTTCCGGCTCGGCGACGTGCGGCACGTGGTCGCCTCGCCCGCGCGGGCCGCGACCGAACTCGGCTTCCGGGCCGCCGTGGGACTCGCCGACGGGATCGCGGAGTTCGCCCACGCGCCGCTGCGCGGATGAACGGCGGGCCGCCGAACCGTCCGGCGCGAGCCGACCTGATCGCTGCCGCTGCCGCGTGCGGCCTGTTCGCGGCGGCCGCCGTCACCGGCGGCGTGCTCTATCTGCTGGGACGCCCGGTGTACGCCAGCGCCGCTCCGCTGTCCGCGCACTGGCTGCCGCACGTCGGCCCCGGCACACCGGCGGCCCTGCTGGTGGCCGTGCTGGTCTGGTGGCGCGGGCCCGCGCTGGCCGCCCGGCTGCCCTGGCGGCCGCTGCTCGCGCTGTCCTACGCCACCGCGGTGGCCTGGACGCTGTCGCTCGCCCTGGTCGACGGCTGGCAGCGCGGCATCGCCGGTCGGCTGACCACCGTCCACGAATACCTGCACGAGGTTCCCGGCGTCACCGACATCCCCGCCATGCTGGGCGGATTCACCACCCGGATCCTCGACTTCCAGCCGGACTCCTGGACCACCCACGTGTCCGGTCATCCGCCGGGAGCACTGCTCGTCTTCGTCTGGCTCGACCGGGTCGGGCTGGGCGGCGGCGGCTGGGCCGGTGTGCTGTGCGTCCTGACTGCGGCGCTCGTCGCCGTAGCCGTGCCGCACACCGTACGGCTGCTCGGCACCGGCGAGGCGGCCCGTGCCGTGCTGCCGTTCGCGGTGCTGTTCCCCGGGGCGGTCTGGTCCGGGGTGTCGGCCGACGGGCTCTTCGCCGGGGTGACCGCCACCGGCGTCGCCCTGCTGGCGCACGGCGTCACCCGGGGGCGTGCCGCAGGGGCGGTCGCCGGCGGTACCCTGCTGGCCTTCGGCTGCTACCTCTCCTACGGGCTCGTCCTGTTGGCCCCGGTCGCCCTGGCGGTCGTCGTGCTGGCCGGTCGGCACCGGCGCACCGTGGGCTGGGCGTTCGCCGGGGCGGCGCCGGTCGTGGCCGCGTTCACGGCAGCCGGCTTCTGCTGGCCCACCGGCTACCGCCTCGTCGTCGAGCGCTACTACCAGGGCATCGCCGCTGATCGCGCGTACGGCTACTGGGTCTGGGCCGACCTCGCGCTCGTGGTCGTCGCCGCCGGCCCCGCGGCGGCCGTGATGCTTCGCCGCGCGGTGCTGGCCGGTTGGCGGGCCGCTCCGCCCCGACGCCCGGGTGCGGAGCACGCCGCCTGGCTGCTGACCCTCGCCGCTGCGGTGGCGATCGTCGCCGCGGACCTGTCCGGCTACAGCAAGGCCGAGGTCGAACGCATCTGGCTGCCCTTCACCGCATGGCTCCTGGCGGGAGCGGCCCTGATCCCACCCGCCGACCGCCGCACGTGGCTCGCCGTGCAGGCAGGTGTGGCCCTCACGGTCAATCACCTGCTTCTGACGACCTGGTAGGCGCACCGCGTGCCGGCCGTCGCCGGTCCGCGCTTCACCGTGCTCGGGGCAAGGCGGGCCGGTGTGGCCGACGGGTTGCCCGGCCGGTCGACGACGCACGCGTCCGCGTCACCGCTGGTGGGTGGCGACCGCGTAGTTGACGCCGCTGCCCTGGTCGACGGCAGCCACGGTGATGACCACCATCCAGACGTCGGAGCTCAACGACCGGACCACCGACTCCGGGCTCTCCAACGAGTTCTCCAGCTCGTAGCCCGCGTCGGTCAGCAGGCCGCTCGCCTTGTCCGCGGCCGAGGTGACGTCGTCGTCGACGACGACGCTGAACGTGTAGCCCTGGGTGCCGTCGGCCTGCTTGATCGCCACCGCCCCGGTGACACGCCCCTCGAGCACCGGCACCTCGTCTGCCGGGAACCCCTTGGGCAGGCCGGAACCTGTGGTGACCGACCCCTCGTCGCCGTTGAGGGTGACTCCACCGTCGCCGTTCGTGTCGACCTCGACGGTGCCACCGTCCCCGGTGGGGATCGGGATGGTGACGGAACCGCATCCGGTCAGCAGCACGCTCGATACCAGGGCGAGACTGAGGAGAACAAATCGGCGGGTCATGGTTTTCCTTCCTGATCGACGCCGCCATCGTGCTGCCCGACTGACCGAAGCGCGATGAGTACTCCCTACTCATGGCCGACTCCCCGGAGCCGGCACGGTCACTACCCTGGCGCAGGTGATCCCGATCGGTCGCCGCCAGGCACTGTCGAACCTGCGCGCGGCCGTCGCCGCGGGCCGCTGTGCGGCCGTCCTGGGGCCGCAGGGCTCCGGCCGGACGCGCGTCCTGCGGGCCGTCGTCGCAGGGCTCGACGCGGACGGCGCCGATGTCAGTGTGCTGGAGGGCAGCGACGCGGAGGCCGCGGTGCCGCTGGCCGCGTTCGCCCCCCTCGTGGCCGCCGTGGGACTGCGCGGCGCGGATCCGCTCGAGGTGTACACCCGCCTTCCCGGCATCGTGACCGCCCAGCGGCGGATCGTCGCCGTCGACGACGCCGACCGGCTCGACCGCGCATCGGTGGTCCTGCTGGGCCAGCTCGCCCGGGCCCGGGCGCGGGTCGTCGTGACCGCTCCGGGGCTGGCGGACCTGCCCAGGCCGGCGCGGGACACCGGCCCGGCGGGGTGGCACATCGAGGCACTCGGTCCGCTCGGGGCCGACGACCTGCTCAGCCTGGCCACCGACATCCTCGGCGACGAACTCGCCGCGCCCTCCGCGGCGGTGCTCGTGACCCACGCCCTCGGCAACCCCGGCCGGGCGGCCGAGATGCTCCGCGCCGCAGCCGACTCGGCGGTACGCACCGACGCCGGTATCGAGCTCGGCCCGGTGCGGGTGTCGCTCCGGCTGCGGGAGCTGGTGGCACCGGAGCTGCCCGACCCGGGCACCGGCCCACGGCGTCTGCTCGACCTGCTCGCGGTCGCGTCGGCGCTGCCGGTCGAGGTCGTGGATCCGACGGCACTGGAGCCGGCGGAGTCCGACGGGTTCGTCGAGGTCGCCGGGGCCGCCGTGCGGTTGGCCGATCCGCTCCTCGACGACGTGCTCCGGGCCGCGATGAGCCCCCAGCTTCATGCCCGGTACTGCGGCGAGGCCGCCGCGTTGGTCCGTGACCGCGACGGGTGGGAGGCCGACGCCGTCCTGCTCGCCGCCCGGGCGGGTCGACGGATCGATCCCGCGGTCGCCCTCGCCGCCGCCGGGCGGGCACTCAGCGCACGCGCCCCCGACCGGGCGCTCCAACTCGCCCGGTTCGCCGACGCCGGCCTCGCGGACACCCAGCTCGTCCTGGGGGCCGCCCATTCCGAACAGGGCGACCATCCGGCGGCGACGGAGGCGTTGCACTCCGCGCTCGCCCTGGCCGGCGACGACCGCGTCCGGGTACGGGTGGGGCAGCAGATCGGGTTGCTGCATGCGGTCCGCAGGGCCGATCCGGCGACCGCCGTCGAGGAGGTCACCCGGATCGCCGCGTCCGTCACCGACCCGTCGTGGCGCCCGGTGCTGGCCGCTGACCTGATCAAATGGCGCCTGATGGCCGGCCTCCCCGCCGAGACCGCCGGCGTGCGGCCGGTGGCACCGCACGCGGCGGTCCGGGTCAACGAGGCGGTCATCGCGGCCATGATCTCGACCACGGCTGGCCCGCTCGGTGAGACGGAACGCCATGTGGTGTCCGGGTTGGAGGCGCTCGCCGCCACCGACATCGCCCCGCCGTTCGCCGGGGACCTGCTGCGCCTGTCGGTGTACCTGTCCATGGCCTTTGGCGGGAACCTCAGCGGGGCCGAGGAGTTCGCCCTCGGCTATCGCGACGCGGCGGCCCGCAGCGCCGACCCGGCCCTGGGCATGTGGGAGTTCGGCACGGCCGAGCTGGCGTTGCACGCCGGGCGGACGGCCCACGCCGACGCCATGTCCGCCCGGGCGATGCGTCACCTGGCGTGGCGGGACTTCACGGGCCTGCGGCCGGCCGCCCGGGCCCTACGGGCGGCCGTGCTCGCGCGCCGGGGCAGGATCACCCTCGCCGGGGAACTGGCCGGTCAGTGCACCCCGGAGGAACGCGCCGACCCGAAGGTGGCCCTGCACCTGGCGCGGGTCGAGGCGGAGCGGCAGTTGCGCCACCGCGACCGGCAGGCGGCGCACGAGACGCTCCGGCTGGCGGGTGAGGCGGCGATCGCCGCCCACAACGTCCACCTCGGCGTGCTGGCCCTCGACGAGGCGTGCATGGTCCGGCCGACCGAGGAGGTCGCAGCGCTGCTCGGCGCGTACGCGGGGGTGTCCGCCCTGTACCGGCTCCTGGCCCGCCGGGCGGGGGCCCTGGTGGAGCGCCGGGTGGATCTCGTGACGGAGTGCGCCGAGGAGTTGCTGACCGTGGGGATGCCCGGCCGGGCGGCACACGCGGCGGCCAGCGCGGCGGAGCTGGCGGCGAGGCCCGGGGCCGGCGAGCGGGCCAGGCGGTTGCGACGGCGCGCGGTGGCCATCGCCTCCACGACCGGATGCGCCCGCTGGCCCGCTCCCGACGAGGCCGACGCGTTGACGGGCCGTGAACTCGAGATCGCCGAGCTCGCGGCCCGTCGGGTGCGCAGCCGGGAGATCGCCGAGTCGCTCGGCTTGTCCGTGCGTACGGTCGACAACCACCTGGCCCGCATCTTCCGCAAGCTCGGCGTACGCGGGCGCGACGAGCTACCCGACGCCCTCGGCCTCGCTTCCCGACAGGCGGTGGGGCCCGAGCCGGCGGGCCCGACGCGCGGGGTCAGCTCATGACGTCGACCCAGTAGCGCAGCCGGTCGTCGGCGTGGGTGTGTTCCAGCTTCACCGCGTGACGGGCGCCCTGGAAGTACCACTGTTCCTTGCCGCCGCTGTCGACGTGCACCTTCGAGTCGAAGTCGTTCTGGGTGAACCAGTCGGCGAAGCTGCGGGCGTCGTCGCTGGAGATGTCGCCGTAGACGTACTCCCAGGCGCTCGTCTCCGGTTTGGCACTGACCAGCTTTCCCGGCGGCACCGGAAGGTAGTCGGCCAGGCCTTCCGGCCGTTCGGCCGCGACGGTGTCCGGCGCGGCGCCGTCACCGGCGGCGGCAGCGGAGCCGGCGTCGACGGAGGCGGTCGGCCGGTCGTCGGTGCCGGTGGCACCGCAGCCGGGCAGGAGAGCCAGCGAGAACGTGACGAGGAGGGCGAGGCGAGGCGTAGCGCGCACGGGCTTCCTAACAGGTTTCTGGAGTTGGGCATCCGGCCCACTCCTGGTGGATGTTTCGCTGATGGGATTACTGTCGGTCTGTCGCTCCGGAGTCTCGGCCCGGCCTTCGTTGCGGACAATGAGTACTCACTACTCACACCGGGCGGCGAGCTTCACCCCTCGGCGCAGGGCAGCAGCCCTTGCTGATTGCCGGGGTCCGGCAGGACATGCTGCCCGATCTCGGCCGGGTGTCGCCCTGGATGGTGGACGGGCATCAGCGCCACGATGTGAGGCATGACAAGCGACATCGCCGTGCGCGCCGAGGACTTGACGAAGTTCTACGGCCAACGTCGCGGCATCGAGGGGCTCACCCTGGAGGTCCGCGTCGGGGAGGTGATGGGCTTCCTCGGCCCCAACGGTGCGGGCAAGACCACCACCATCCGGCTGCTGCTGGACTTCCTGCGTCCGACCTCGGGCCGCGCGACCGTGCTCGGGCTTCACCCGCGCCGGGACAAGGCCGCCCTGCACCGGCGGATCGGCTACCTCCCCGGCGAACTGGCGTTCCCCGGCCGGGAGAAGGCCGAGGACCTGCTGCGGTTCCTTGCCGACGCCCGGGGCGGCGTGGCCTGGTCGCAGGTCACCGACCTGGCCGAGCGGCTCGACCTGGACCTGTCCCGCCCGGTACGCACGATGAGCAAGGGCAACAAGCAGAAGGTCGGCCTGGTGCAGGCGTTCATGCACCGACCGGCCCTGCTGATCCTGGACGAGCCCACCAGCGGCCTGGACCCGCTGATGCAGCAGGAGTTCCTGGCCATGGTCCGCGAGGCCCGCGACGCCGGCCAGACCGTGTTCATGTCATCCCACGTCCTCGCTGAGGTGCAGCACGCCGCCGACCGGGTCGCCATCGTCCGCGACGGGAGGCTGGCCGCGGTCGAGCGGGTGGAGTCCCTCGGCAAGCGGGCCGTCCGGTCGGTGGAGATCCACTTCGGTGATCCCGTGGAGGCGGCGGAGTTCACCGTCCTGCCCGGGGTCGGTGACGTGGTGGTGTCCGGGCCGGTGCTCCGGTGCACGGTGGATGGCCGCCTCGACCCGCTGATCAAGGCGGCGGCACGACACGACGTCGTGGACATGCTGTCGGCCGAGCCCGACCTGGAAGAGACGTTCCTGTCGTTCTACTACCACTCCGAAGGAGCCGGCGATGTTTCCCGCACTGGTGCGTAAGACCTGGCGCGACGACCGTCGTGCGCTGGTCGGCTGGGCCACCGGCGTCGCCCTCTTCACCGTCGTCTACACCTCCTTCTACAGCCAGTTCCAGGGCGCGGCGCAGCTGAAACAGGACGCCCTGCCGCAGGAGATGCTGGACTTCCTCGGCATAGCCGACATGCTCTCGCCAGCCGGCTACCTGCAGGCGACGGTTTTCAGCCTGGTCGGGCCGCTGCTGGTCCTCATGTGCGCGATCACGCTGACCGCGCGTACGATCGCCCGGCCGGAGGAGGACGGCGGTATGGAGCTGCTGCTGGCCAACCCGCTGTCGCGTACCGCCTTCGCCGGCCAGCGCCTCGCGGCCACGGGCAGCGCCGTCACGGCGGTCGCGGCCGTCCCGTTGGTCCTCTTGATGATCATCGTTCGCTGGGTGGGTATGGACCTTGCCCTGTCCAATGTCGCGGCCGCCGGAGTGGGCCTGGTCGCTCTGGTCTGGTGCTTCACCGGTGTCGCCTTCCTCGCTGGCGCGGCTACCGGAAGGCGTGGCAGCGTGCTGGCGGTCACCGGTGGGCTCGCCGTGACCACCTACCTGGCCAACGCCATCGGTGGCATGTCGGACGGGTGGCAGTGGGTGCGTTGGCTCTCGCCGTTCCACTACTTCATCGGCACCGATCCGCTGCACACCGGCTGGCACCCGGCTCACCTGCTCACCCTCGCGGGCGTCGGCGCCGTGACCTCGGCCGTCGGGGTGTTCCTGTTCGACCGTCGCGATGTCGGTGTCTGAAGCACGCCGTGGTGACCGCCGCCCCTCGGGGGACGGTCACCACCACGCCCGGCAGGAGCGGCCCGGAGGCGATCACACCTGGCTGGCCCGAGGCTGCGAAGGTCTCCTGCGTGTCCCGGCCGGCGGCCAGCGGGGCGAGGCTGCCGCCCGGCTGGGCGCCCGCGCCGCCGACGAGGATCTGCAACCACATGACCTTGTCGACGGGGTGTTCGCCGCTGCCCGCCTCTGCTGGAGCACGTCCCTCGAATCCACCGACACCGTCGCCGCCGTCCGTACCCGCGCCGCGACGCTGCTGGAAACCGCCCATTCGGTGCTGGTGGCGGCCATGGACGGCTACCTTCGGCAAGCCAGGGCCGAGCTGGTTCGCCACGGCACCGAACGAGCCGCGTTCGTCAACGACCTGCTCACCGGTCGGGCGGAACCGGGCAGGCTGGCCGAACGCGCCCACCGCTACGGCATCCGCCTGTCGGCCACCCACACCGTCCTGGTCGCCCGTACGCCCCGCCTCACCGCCGACATCGTCCACCGCGTCGACGCGGCGCTCGCCGCCCGCTTCGGCGAAGGGAACACCCTCACCACCCTGCGCGACGGCGGCCTGGTGTGCATCAGCGCCGGGGGCCTACGGGGCATCGGGGCGGAACTGGCGCACCTGCTCCTGGCCGAACTCGGCCCCGACGGCTGGCAGGTGGCCGTCGGCCGCCCCCACCCCGGCGTGCACGGCCTCGTCGCCTCGCTCGACGAGGCCCGCAACGCCCTCGACCACGCCAGCAAACTCGGCTTCACCGCACCCGTGCTCCACGCCGCCGACCTGCTGGTCTTCCCCGTCCTGCTGCGCGACCGCGACGCCATCACCGACCTGGTCACCACCGTCCTCGGCCCGCTCACCACCGCCCGCGGGGGAGCCCAGCCCTACCTGGACACCCTCACCGTGCTCTTCGACAACCAGGGCAACCACACCGCCACCGCCCGGCAGATGCACCTTTCCGTACGCGCGGTCACCTACCGCCTCGACCGCATCCACCACCTGACCGGCTACCACCCCAACGAACCCACCCAACGATTCACCCTCCACGCCGCCGTACTCGGCGCCCGACTGCTCGGCTGGCCAGACGGGACAGCAGGCTAGGTCCGGCGCGAGCGCTACCGCTCCCCGGCCTCGGCCTCGGCCAGCCACCCGGACACCTCCGCGTCGCTGACCGGGAAGCCGGGGAAACGGACGAGGCGGTTCAGCGGTATCGCCCGGATCATCTCGTTGGCCTGCTCCCCGACCAGCATCGCGCCGAGGCCCGAGGCGTCGGGCCTGGTGCGCAGCGCCGTGTCCAGCCGGGGACCGAGGACGGGGTGGGCCAGCCACTGCCCGGCCAGCGACTCGACGGTCACCGGCCGGGTGAGGTCCTCGCCGGCCACCGCCACCGTGGCCGTCGCGCGGATGTCCCGCGACGAGGCCCCGACCCGGATCTCGACGTCGCCGCTCTCGATCACCCAGCGCCGGTGGGCGGTGTCCCAGTAGGAGAGGTCCCGGGCGGTCAGCGTCACCCGGGCCGCGACGGTCTCGCCAGGCTCCAGCCACACCTTGACGAACGCCTTCAGCTCCTGCGGCGGCCGGTACACCGAGGAGTGCCTGGCGGTTACGTAGACCTGGACGACCTCGAACCCGGCGCGGTCGCCGGTGTTGGTGACGGCGCAACCGACCTCGACCGTGGTCTGCTGCCCGGTGCCGCGCACCGTGGCGTGGGTCCGCCCGTACGCGAAGGAGGTGTAGGACAGCCCGTGCCCGAACGGGTAGGCGACCGGCAACTCGTGGGCGTCGTACCAGCGGTAGCCGATGAGCAGGCCCTCGCCGTAGCGCACGGTGCCGTTCTCGCCGGGGAACGCGCCGACGGTCGGGTTGTCCGCGTAGCGCACCGGGATGGTCTCGGCCAACCGGCCGGACGGGTTGGCCCGGCCCAGCAGCAGGTCGGCGATCGCCCCGCCGCCGGCCTGGCCGAGGAGCCACCCCTCCAGCACGGCCCGGACCCGACGGTGCCACGGTTCCACCGCGACCACCCCGCCGTTGGCGAGCACCACCACGACGCTGTCGTTGACCTCGGCGATCCGCTCGACCAGCGTCACCTGGTGCGGCGGCAGCTCCAGTGAGTCCCGGTCGTACCCCTCGGACTCGTAGCTGGCCGGCAGCCCGAGGAACACCACGGCGACGGCTGCTCCGCGCGCCCGCGCCACCGCCTCCTCGACCAGCGCCGGGTCCGGTTGATCCGCGTCGAGGCGGTACCCGGGTGCGAAGGTGACCTCCCGCCTCCCGCCGAGCGCGGCCCGCAGCGCGGCCAGGGCGTCGTCCAGCCGCGTCGGGTTCACCTGCGAGCTGCCGGCGCCCTGGTAGCGGGGGGTGCGCGCAATCTCGCCGATCACCGCGACGGGGCCGCCGGTTCGCGCCAGCGGCAGCAGGCCGCCCTCGTTGCGCAGCAGCACGGCGCTCTGCGTCGCCGCCTCCCGCGCCAGCCGGTGGTGGGCGTCCGCGTCGTACGGCCGGCGGTCGGCCAGGCCGGGCGACACCCGCTCGAGTAGCCGCAGCACCCGGGTCACCGCGAGGTCGACGGCCGCCTCGTCGAGCGCGCCGGAGCGGACGGCCTCGACGATCCGGGTGGCGCCGACGCCGCCCGAGGCGGGCATCTCCAGGTCCAGGCCGGCGTGTACGGCGCGGTCCCGCTCGTTCACCGCACCCCAGTCCGACACGACCAGGCCGTCGAACCCCCACTCGTCGCGCAGCACGTCGGTCAGCAGCCAGCGGTGCTCCGACGCGTACACTCCGTTGATCCTGTTGTAGGAGCACATCACCGTCCACGGCCGGGCGCGGGTGACGATCCGCTCGAACGCGGGCAGGTAGATCTCCCGCAGCGTCCGCTCGTCGACCTCGGCCGAGACGGTCATCCGGTCGGTCTCCTGGTTGTTGGCGGCGAAGTGCTTCACCGACGCGCCGACACCCTGCGACTGGATTCCGGCGACCAGGGCGGCGCCCAGCTCACCGGCGAGCACCGGGTCCTCGGCGAAGTACTCGAAGTTGCGTCCGCACAGCGGCGACCGTTTCATGTTGACGCCGGGACCGAGCAGCACCGCGACCCCCTCGGCCCGGCACTCCCGGCCGAGCGCGACACCGACCCTGGTCACCAGCTCGGTGTTCCAGGTCGAGGCCAGGCCGGCGGCCGGCGGGAAGCAGGTCGCCGGCACGCTGTCGGCCAGGCCGAGGTGGTCGGCGGCGGAGGACTGCTTGCGCAGCCCGTGTGGGCCGTCGGTGAGCATCACCGCTGGCACACCGCGCCGTTCGACGGCCGTGGTGTGCCAGAAGTCCGAGCCGCCGAGCAGCGCGGCCTTCTCCGGCAGGGTCAACTCGGCGAGCAGCCGGGCGATGTCCAGGTCGGTCACGATTCCTCCGTGCCGGTCGTCGGGCGGTCCGGGTCGCTCGTCGGGCGGTCCGGGGCGGGCCAGGGCACCCGCAGGTCGAGCAGGTGCCCGGAGAACGTCTTGCCGTGCGGGTCGACCCGGGGCGACCGGGTGACCCCGCCGGCCAACCCGCCCCGCACCACCACGGTCAGCGCCGACAGGCCGGGCACCGGTGTGATCGACACGGCGTCGGCGGGCACCCGGAAGTGCTGGGCGACCCGGGCCACGGTCAGCACGGCGGCGAGGGTGTCGAAGTCCTCACCCGGGTAGGCGCGCAGCAGCAGGATCGAACTGTCGCCCTTGTCGCCGGCCCGGGCATGGGCGATGTCCCACAACCGTCTCGTCGTGTCCGTCACGCCAGCACCTCGATCGTCGTCTCCACCTGGGACCGGGGGACGAGGGTCGAGACCACCCCGACCGTCTCACGGACCTGGGAGGTGACCCCGCCGCCACCGGCCGGGCCGTTGGTGTACAGCGCCTCCATCTCCTCGCCGAGGATCGCGGCGTCCTGCCGGGACCAGGTCCGGGCGGAGGCCCGCAGCCACACCTCGGGCGGCTCCGGACCGTCACCCGGCTGCCAGAACGGCCGGGCGCTGGTCAACCCGACCAGGTCGAAGGTCAGCTCGCCGGCCGGTCGACCGTGCACCTCGACCCAGCGTTCGGCGATGACCCGGGCCGCCAGTTCGGCCCGGGACCGGCAGCCGGTGCCGGCGTAGACGATCCCGGCGGAGGCCAGGAACCCGTCGTCGATGCCGACGCTCACCTTCAGCTGCTCCGGTCGGTCGACGATGGTGGCGCCGTACGCGGTGACCTCGTCGGGACCCACCTCACCGACGCTGACCCCGGTCAGGTCGAGCACGCCGTCCGGCGTGACGTAGCGCTGCGGGTCCTCGATCTCGTAGAGCAGCTGCTCCACGACGGTGGAGGTGTCGAGGCGGCCACCGGTGCCCGGGAGCTTGCGGTACACGGCGTGGCCGTCGGCCGTGACGTCGGCGTACGGGAACCCGAGACGGGCCAGGTCCGGGACCGTCTTGCGCGGGCCGTCGGCGTAGTAGCCGCCGGTGAGCTGGCCGCCGCACTCCAGCAGGTGCCCGACGAGCAGGCCGTTGGCGACCGGTGCGCCGCCCCCGTCGAGATCCCACCCGAACCGCACGGCGAGCGGGGCGAGAAACAGCGCCGCGTCGGCGGTACGCCCGGCGAGCACCACCCGCGCGCCGGCACGGATCGCCTCGGCGATCCCGGCCGCTCCGGTGTAGGCGTTGGCCGACACGATGCGGTCCCGGAACTCGTCCAGGGTGGAGTCGGTGCCGAGCACCGGGCACTCGTCGAGCACCAGGCGGTCCAGCACGTCGTCGCCGGTCACCGCGGCGACCGGGAGGTCACGCAGGCCGAGGTCCCGGGCGAGGTCCCGGACCGCCCGCGCCGCGCCGAGCGGGTTGGCGACCCCGGCGTTGGTGACGACCAGGCCGCCGCCCTCGACGACCGGGGCCAGGCTGCCCCGCAGCCGGCGCAGGATCCGGGGGTCGTACCCGGGCGCGGTGCCGCGCCGCAGCCCCTGCTGGGCGAGGGCGATGGTCCGTTCGGCGAGGCACTCGAAGACCAGCGCGTCGACGTCACCCCGCCGGGCCAGGTGCTCGGCGGGCTCGTACCGGTCGCCGGCGAATCCGGCGCCGACCGCGATCCGGTACGTGCTGGCGCGGTCGTGCCGGATCGGGGTGGTGCTGTCGTGCCGGGCCGGGGTGGCCGTGCCGGCCGGTGCTGTGGTCGTCATGGGCGTTCGATGCCTTCCCAGAGGTCGCGCCGGCCGGCGCTGAGGTCCTGCCCGGCGCGGAACTGGTCCGCGGCGAGCAGCAGCCCGGTCGACTCGGGTGGCGCCGCCACCGGCGCCCAGCCCGGGTCGCCGGTGTGTGCGAACGCGCCGAGGTGCGCCCGGAACCGGCGGCTGAGGTCACGGCGGGTCGTCGCGCCCTCGGGGTGGTAGCCGAAGAACCGGTGGACCGTCGGGTCCTCGGTGGTGCCGAAGAGCAGCGGCGTCTCGGTGCCGTGCCCGGCGACCGGGCCCAGGCTCGGGCAGCGGCCGAAGGCACACAGCCAGGTCCGGCCACCGGCCGTTGCCCGGGCGGCGGCCAGCCGCAGCGCCGGCAGCCGGTAGACGTAGTCGGTGAGCAGCGCCTCCCGGGCCTGCTCGGGGCTGCGGCCGGCGGCGTAGTGGGCGACGATGCCGGCGGCGCGGTCCGGGGCCACGCCCCAGGAGGTCACCTCGTCGACGACCCCGGCCAGCCCGCCGGGCGCGAACGGACCGGTGCCGCGCAGGGTGGCCACCTCTTCGGTGGTGGTGGCCAGCAGCATGGGCACCGCCGTCGCGGCCACCGCCGCCGGCATCGGGTGGCCGTCGAGGACCGTCGGGTTCAGCACGACGCCGAAGCTGCGCGGTCGCGGGCCGTTGCGCGCGCCGATGTCGGTGGCCACCACCGTCGCCTGTGCGGCGAGCACCGCGTCAGTCGACGCGGCGAGCGGCGTTGCGCCGAGCCGGGCGAGGAACGCGTCGCCCAACTCCCGGGCCCGTTGCGGCGGCACCAGCCGGGAGGCCCCACCGGAGAAGAGGGCGAGCCGGTGGAACAGCCCGGCGGCGGACGGGGCAGCCGGCAGGGCGGCGGCGAGGAACGCTCCGGCGCTCTGCCCCATGACGGTGACCTGGTCGGGTCGGCCGCCGAACGCCTCGATGGCGGTGGCCACCCAGGCCAGCGCGGCCACGATGTCGCGCAGACCGAGGTTCGTCGCCTCGGCCAGGGCCGCCCCGTGGTGGGCGAGTTCGGCGAAGCCGAGGGCACCGACCCGGTAGTTGGGCGCGACGACCACCACCCGCTGGTCGCGTACCAGGTGGTGTGGGTCGGTGGCCGGGGTGACCGCCGTGCCGCCCTCGAACCCGCCGCCGTACAGCCAGACCACCACCGGCCAGGGGCCCGGCTCCTCGGGCGCCCAGACCGACAGGTGCAGGCAGTCCTCGTCGGTGCGCAGGCCGGGCAGCCAGGGCGAGGCCGGCTGGACCGGCGCGGGTCCGGGGGTTGTCGCGTCCCGGACGCCGGGCCACGGGGCCGCCGGTCGCGGCGAGCGCCAGCGCAGCGCGCCGACCGGGGGCGCGGCGTACGGTACGGCGTGGAAGACCCGTACCCCGTCGGTGGTGGTTCCCGCGAGGTCGCCGGCCGCCGTGCGGACCCGGCAGGTGGCCGCGGTGCTCACGAGGCCGCCTCGGCGGCCGGGTCGGCGATGCGGGGGATGGCGTCCAGCAGCCGGCGGGTGTAGTCCGTCGCCGGAGCCCGGTAGACGTCGGCGGGCCGGCCCTGCTCGATCAGCTCGCCCCGGTACATCACCCCGATCCGGTCGCTGACGAACTCCACCACCGACAGGTCGTGCGAAATGAACAGGCAGGCCAGCCCGAGTTCGTCCCGCAGGTCCTTGAAGACGTTGAGCACCTGCGCCTGCACCGAGACGTCCAGCGCGGAAACCGGCTCGTCGGCGATGAGCAGCCGGGGCTCCAGCGCCAGGGCACGGGCGATCATGATCCGCTGCCGTTGCCCGCCGGAGAACTCGACCGGCTTGCGGTCGGCCGCCCAGCGGGGGAGCCCCACCTGGTCCAGCAGCCGGTCCAGACGACCCCGGCGCTGCGCCGGGGTGTGCAGCCGGTGGATCCGCCACGGCTCGTAGACCAGATCCCGGACGGTCATCCGGGGGTTGAGCGCGCCGTACGGGTCCTGGAAGACCATCTGCACGTCGCGGCGCAGCCGGGCCAACTCCCGGCCCCTCGCCCCGGCGACGTCCCGGCCGTCCAGCCGGATCGTGCCGGACGCCGGCGTGTCGAGCCGGGCGATCAGCCGGGCGACCGTGGACTTCCCGCTGCCCGACTCGCCGACCAGCCCGTACGTCTCTCCGGCGCCGAGGGTGAAGGAGACGTCCCGTACGGCGTGCACCCTGCGGCGGGTGAACAGCGAGCCGGCGGTGAAGACCTTGTTCAGGCCGGTCACCTCGATCAGGGGGGTCATCGGTCGGTCCCTTCTCCGTCGCGGCGTACCCAGTGCCCGGGCGCCTCCTCGACCAGGCGGCTGGGGGTGCGCCGGTCGGCCGGGAGAGCGCGTTCGTCGCGCAGGTCGCGGGCGGTGGTGGCGACCGTGGGCAACCGGCGACGGGTGTCGCCGATGCGGGGGATCGCCTCCAGCAGAGCCCGGGTGTAGTCGTGTCGCGGCCCGTGCAGGACCGTCCGGGTACGGCCGGTCTCGACCAGCTCACCGGCGTACATCACGGCCACCCGCTCGCAGGTCTCGCTGACCACGGCAAGGTCGTGGGTGATCAGGACCAGCGCGAGACCGAGCTGTCGCTGCAACGAGGTCAGCAGGCCCATCACCTGCTTCTGCAGGGTGACGTCCAGGGCGGTCGTCGGCTCGTCGGCGATCAGCAGCCGGGGGCGGCAGGAGATCGCCATGGCGATCATCACCCGTTGCCGCATCCCGCCGGAGAGCTGACCGACCCGGTAGCGGGCGATGTCCCGCCCGTCGCCGAGCCCGACCAGGTCGAGAAGTTCGGCGATCCGCTCCCGCCGCTGCGCCCGGGACAGCTCGAAGTGCGCGTCGAGGGCCTCGGAGAGCTGCTGGCCGACGGTGAGGATCGGGTGCAGCGCGGACATCGGTTCCTGGAAGACGAAGCCGATGTGCCGGCCGGCGAGCTCGCGGCGCCGGGCCGCCGGCATGCCGACGAGCTCCTCGCCGGCGAAGGTGACCGAGCCGGTCGCCGTCAGGTTCGGCGGCAGCAGCCCTGCGACGGCCGAGGCGGTCACCGTCTTACCCGAGCCGGACTCGCCGACCAGCGCGAGTGACTCCCCGGCGTCGACGGTGAGGTCGACGTCCCGGACCGCGGCGAAGGGACCCCGCCCGGCGATGTCGACGCCGAGGCCCCGGACGGTCAGCAGCGCGCCCGACGGATCCGTGGTGCTGGTGGCGTTCACCTGTCGGCCGCCTTTCCGTACCTGACCCTCGGGTCGACGACCGCGTACAGCACGTCGACGGCGAGGTTGACGACGATGATGAAGATGCCCACGAAGAGCACCACGCCCTGGATGACGTCGTAGTCGCGGCGGCCGACGGCGTCGAAGAGCAGCCGGCCCATGCCGGGGATGCCGAAGATGTTCTCCACGACGACGCTGCCGGAGAGTACGGTCGCCAGCAGCAGCCCCATGATCGTGAGGATCTCCACCGAGACGACGCGCATGACGTGCGCCGTACGGATCCGCGCCGGCCGCACGCCGAGCGAGCGGGCGGTGGTCACGAACGGCTCGTGCAGCACGTCGACGATGCTGGAGCTGACCATCCGGCTGACGATGCCGAGCTGCGCCAACGCGAGCGTGAGAGCGGGCAGGAAGATCGCCTGCAGGTGCGGGCCCACCCCCTCGGACCAGGTGCGATAGCCGCTGACGGGGAAGGCGCGTACCTGCACCGCGAACACCACGACCAGCAGCAGGCCGAACCAGAACTGCGGGATGGAGATCCCGATGATGCCCACCGCGCTGGCGATGCGACCGTCGGGCCGGCCCCGGCGGAACGCGGCGACCATCCCGATCGCCATGCCCCCGACCGTGGACAGCGCCAGGCTCAGCAGGCCGATCTCCAGGGTGACGGCGGCGTACCCGGGGATGAGGTCCCGGACCGGCTCGTGCAGGAAGAGGCTGTCGCCGAGGTCCAGCGTGACCAGTTTCCGCAGGAAGGCGCCGAACTGGGCGAGCAGCGCGGCGTCCAGGCCGAGCTGGTGGCGCAGCGCGGCCACCTGCTCGGGGGTCGCCTGGTCGCCGAGGATCTGGGCGGCCGGGTCACCCGGCGCCAGGCGGATGATGACGAAGACCATGACGACCGGCACCAGCGCGGTCGGCAACAGGGCCAACAGGCGCTTGACGAGGTACGTCAGCACGGGTCACCTCCTTTCGCCGAGCGGGTCGAGGATGTCGCGCACCCCGTCGATCACGACGTTCGCCGACAGCACGGTGAGCAGTAGGGCCAGCCCGGGGAACAACCACATCCACCAGGCGGTCTGCAGATAGTTGCGGGATTCGGCGAGGCTCGCGCCCCAGCTCGGCACGTCCGGGGGCAGGCCCGCGCCGATGAAGCTCAGCGCCGACTCGATGAGCACCGCCGTGGTGAAGACGATGGCGGCCTGCACCAGGACCGGCGTGAGGCAGTGCGGCAGCACGTAGGTGCGCATGATCCGCCAGCGTCCCGCGCCGACCATCCGGGCCGCGTCGATCATCGGTAGCTGCGAGACCACCAGGGCCCGGCCGCGGACCACCCGGGCCACCGAGGGCACCAGCACGATGGTCAGGCTGGTCACCACCGTGTTCAGCCCGGGGCCGAGGATCGCCATCATCGACAGGGCCAGGACGATGACGGGGAACGACATGATGCCGTCGACCACTCGCATCACGATCAGGTCGACCGGACGGAACATCGCCGCCGCGATGCCGACCAGCGCGCCGACGGTGACGCTGAGCAGGCCGACGGCGAAGCCGACGGTGAGTGAGGCCCGACCGCCGTAGAGGACCCGGGTGGCCACGTCGCGGCCGAGGTTGTCGGTGCCGAAGGGATGTCCGGGGCCGGGGGCCCGCAACCGTTGCAGGGCGTCGAAGGCGTTGGGATCCCCAGCGACCATCGGGCCGACCAAGGCGGTCGCCACCACCAGGGCGAACAGGGAGACGGCGACGAGGATCGACGGCCGGCGCAGCGCCTGACGCAGGGCGCCGTAGCGGTGCGGGCCGACGGTCGGCTCCGCTACGGCGCCCTGTGACGGAGTGTCGAGGTGCGTGGTCATGGGTCAGGAACCCTGGATCCAGACGTTGTAGTAGCCGCCCATCAGGGCGTCGGCGTTGTCGAAGTGGGTCCGCTGTGAGACCGCCAGCAGCGGACGGGTGGTGCCGAACTTGAGGAACGGCACGTCGGTGTAGATCAGCGCCTGCAACTGGCCCCAGAGCTGGACTCGCTTGGCCTGGTCCGGTTCGTTGGCCAGCTTGGTCAGCAGCGCGTTCTTCTCCGGGTTGGTCCACGCCCCGGGGAAGGCGTCCTGGAGGTACGGCAGCAGCAGCGGGTCGGCGTAGGTGGGGATGCCGGAGGAGAACAGGTCGAACCCGGTCGGATCGGTGCGGCGCTGGATGAGCGACGCCTGGTCCATCACCTGCAGGTCGACGTTGATGCCGGCGGTCTTGAGCAGCTGCACCGCCGGCTCCACCGGCCCGTACCAGGTGGGGTCGGCCTTGGTGGTCATCCAGCGCACCGGGGTGCCGTCGTAGCCGGCTTCCTTGAGCAGCTGGGTCACCTTCGCGGTGTCCGGCTTGTTGTAGGCCTCGGTGCCCTGTGTGGCGTGGAAGGTCGTGTTGACCTTGGGGATGATGCTGCCGTCGAGCTCGTAGAACTCCGGGTTGCCGAAGCCGGCGCCCATGATCTGGGTCTGGTCGAGCGCGGCGAGGAACGCCTGGCGCATCTTCACGTTGGCCATCACGCCCTTGGCCTTGTTGAACACCACCGTCGAGCCGCTCAGTGCGCTGAGCAGCACCGGAACGGCGGTGGTGGAGCCGCTCAGGGGCTGGTAGGTGTCCAACGGCAGGGCCGAGGTCACGTCGACGGCCCCGGTCTGCACCGCCTGCACCTGCGCCGAGCTCTCCGGCATCGGCGTGAAGACGATCTTGTCGGCGTACGCGACCTTCTTGCCGGTGGGGCCGTCGCCGGCCTCGTCGCGGGCTGCGTACCCGTCGTAGCGGACGAGCTGGATCTCGCGGTCGGCCTGGTACGAGGCGAGCTTGTACGGGCCGGTGCAGATCAGGTCGTTGGCGGGCTCGGTGATCGGGCGGTCGGACTGCACCGAGGCGGGCATGACGTACGCGGTGGTCAGCAGCGTCGGCACGATCGCGCTGGGCTGCTTCAGGGTCAGGGTCAGCTCCAGGTCGCCGCTCGCCTCGACCGAGGCCAGGTTGTTCGCGAGCAGCGCGCCGTTGCCGGGGGTGAGCAGGAAGCGCTGGATGCTGGCCACCGCGTCCGCCGCGGTCAGGGCCGCGCCGTTGTGGAAGGTCACGCCCGAGCGCAGCTTCACCGTGTACGTCACGTTGCGGTCGTAGCTGAAGGTGTCGACGAGGACGGGCTTGACCTCGAACTTCGTCGAGATGTCGAACAGTGGCTCGCACACGTTCCGGGCGGTCTGCCAGTTGGCCTGGAGCGTGGTCGCGTAGGGGTCGATGACCGGGGGGATCGAGGAGAGCGCGACCGTCAGGGTCCCGCCGGCCTGGGGGGTGCCGCCGCGTGTGGAGGGCCCGGAGGCGGCGGTGGTCGGGGTGCCGCCGCCGCTGCACGCGGTCAGCGTGAGGAGGCCGCCGAGCAGGGCGGCGAGGGCTGTTCGGCTCCGTGGCGACCGCGACGGACACCCGTCCGCCGGAGCCCGGGATGAATTTCTGAACACGATTCTTCACATCCCATCTGGCGCAGTCTCTGCGCGTCACGACCTGACTGACCGTGTTGTCCTCGGCGAGGACAGCGAGGACAGCGGGTACAGTAAGGCGGATCACAGCAAGGGCTGTCAAGTAACGAGCCGGAAACGAACCGGCCACGACGGCGGCCGCAGGAGGAGACGAACACCATGGCGACACCTGAGCAGATGGCCGAGACGTTGCGCCGCGCCATCCGGGAGAAGGTCATCCCGCCCGGCAGCCTCCTCGTGCAGGAAGACCTCGCCCGCCGTTTCGAGGTCAGCCGCAACCCGGTGCGCGAGGCGCTCCGCATCCTCGCCAGCGAGGGGCTCGTGGAGATGGCGACCGGCGGGCGGGCGTCGGTCCGCCAGCTCACGCTGGAGGACCTGCGCGACATCTACGACCTGCGGATCACCCTGGAGCCGACCCTCGCCCCGGCGATCGTCGAGGAGGCCCGGGGCCGCGACATTGTGGTGCTGCGTAGGCTCTCCGACGAAATGGCCGTCACCGACACCACGGCCACCTGGCTGCGCCTCAACTACGAGTTCCACCTCAAGCTGTACGACCTCGCCAGTAGGCCGCACGCCCGCCGGGTCTGCGCCAACCTGTTGGCGCTCACCCAGCCCTATTCCCAGGAGAACATCGAGAAGCTCGGCGGTCGGCAGGCCGCGATCCAGGAACACCGCGAGATGGTCGACGCCGTGCAGCGCGGCGACGCCGGGCAGCTCGCCGCGCTGATCCACCAGCACCTCACCACCGCCCGCGACCACCTGACCGCAGCCCGGGTCAATCCCCGGGACCCGGCCACCCTCGACCTGACCGCCCTGCTCGGCACCTAGCTGCGGCTGGAGTCTCAGGCGATCCGCTAGCCGATTCCCGGCGTCGTCGCGATCACCGGTGGACTGCCGAGTTTGCGGCGCAGCCGACCCACCGTCACGGTGACCGTGTTGGTGAACGGGTCGGCGTTCTCGGCGCACCGGGTCGAGCTCGATCCTGGCCGCGCAGAGTCCGGGGCGCGGGCGTCCGGCTTGCGGCGGGCCAGCGCGGAGGCGCAGGATCAGCTCCGGGGAGTGGCATCAACGTCCGCGGCACCCCGTTTACCGTTCAGAAGGCCCCGCCTGTGCTCAACGACGGCGGCTCGGTGATCCTGAACGGCTCCACCAACGTGGACGTCGGCGCGGAGGCCCTCGGCCTCTATGCCCGGGTGGCGACCTTCGCGATGGCCTTGGAACTGGCGGAGGAGTTCGACGCCGCCTGGCACGCGTTCGCGTTGCTCGACGGGGTGGTCACCGAGTGGCCGTGGCAGATGATCGGCGATCCGGTCGAGCGGTTCATCGCCTCCCGTGACCATGTGCACGAGAACCTCGGCTGACGACCCGGGCAAGGTCAGGGGTGGGCTGGGCTGCCCGGCCGAGCCTCGTCGGTGCCAGGTGCGAGGTCCCCGCTCAGCGGGCCTTCCTCGTCGCCCGCTTGCGGGGCGGGGTCAACAGGTCGGCGATCGCCGCGATCGCGGACGGCACCAGGCGGTAGTACGCCCAGACGCCGCGCTTCTCGCGTTCGAGCAGGCCGGCCTCGGTGAGGATCCGGAGGTGGTGACTCACGGTCGGCTGGGAGAGCCCGAGCGGCGCGGTGAGGTCACTGACGGATGCCTCGCCCCCCGGGGCGGACTGGATCAGGCTGAGCAGCCGCAGCCGGGCCGGGTCGGCGAACGCCTTCAGCACTCCCGCGAGTCGTTCGGCGTCGGCGCGCTTGATCGGCTCGCCGGTGAGCGGCGAGACGGCAGGCGCGGAAGTTCTCGGAGTTCCCACGCCCCTCATCGTCGCACCGATGCCATCGATCGGGCGGTAGAACCGGAACCCCGGTCGCCGCAGGTTCGCGGGTGATGCCCCGTCCCGGCTGTGCCGGCGATCGGACCCGGCGCGGGTCCGCGTAGCCCGGCTGTGGCGGCGAAGGCCGCGATCGCCGACATCGCCGCCCCTGCGTCGGTGGGCACTCGGGTTGGATCCGCCAAGGCGTTGGATCCCGCCGAGGCGCTCGCGGCTCCGGTCGCGGTGCGCGGACGACATTCAGGCGGAAGTTCGCGTATGTGCTGGTCAGCGAGAGGCGGGGCAGGAGGTTCATATATATGAACTTGTGTTCTTATCCTTGACAGGCAGGTCTGAGCTGGCAGACGATGCCGGGCGTGTGCAAAATCCCTGTTAACAATCGGCGCCAACTACTGACATCGGCCGGCGCACAGTGAGCGCCGAGCCGGGGTGCGGGCCGCATGGGCTGCGGGTCGGTGGGCGGATCGCGCCACTCGGTGCGCCCGGCGCAGCGCCGCACCTGTCCTGGTCGGTGCCGTGGGATGCCGAGACCGACCCGGATCGCGGATTCCGGGTCTCGGTGGCGGCGTCCCGGCAGGCGGTCGAGTCGGGCACGGACCTCGCCTGGTCGACCACCTGCGCCCGGCCCTGGACTGTGTACGGGGGGCCGGCCCTGGCCTCGCGCGACCGCCGCTACTGGCGGGTCACCGCCACCGACCGCTCCGGCCAGCCGGTCAGCAGTGCCACGGCCACCTTCGAGGTCGGGCTGACCGAACCGACGGACTGGTCAGCCGCTTGGATCAGCGCACCCGTACCCACCTACCGGCGGGAGAGCTGGGATCCCTGCCCCTACCTGCGACACGAGTTCGACGTCGACGAGGTGGGTACCGCCCGGGTGTACGCCAGCGCGCTCGGTCTGTACCGGCTGTGGCTCAACGACGTCGAACTGACCGGCGACGCGCTGTACCGCCCCGGTTGGACGGACTACCGCACCCGGGTCCACCACCAGACCTTCGACTGCGGGACGGCGCTGCGTCCGGGCCGTAACACCCTGGCAGTCGTGCTGGCCAACGGCTGGTACGCCGGACGCCTCGGCCTGCTGCGCGAGCCCGGCTTCTACGGCGACCGGCCGGCGCTGCTGGCCCAACTGGAGATCGACGGCAGGCCGGTCGCCTCGACCGGTGCCGGTTGGCGCGCCGGGCACGGGGCGCTCCAGGCGACGGACCTGTTGCGCGGTGAGTCCCAGGACCTGCGGCAGGAACCGGTGGGCTGGCGGCTGGCCGGCTTCGACGACACCGGGTGGGCGTCGGCCGAACCGTTCGACGGTGGCACGCCCCCGGTCGAGCCGCAGCCCCACGACTCGATCACCGCCTACCAGGTGCACACCGGTCGGCTCGTGCACGCGCACGCGCGGGGCCCCGCCGTCTTCGACTTCGGGCAGAACCTGGTCGGTTGGACGAAGCTCACCACGAAATGCCTGCCGTCGGTCGAGTTGATCGTGCGCCACGGCGAGATCCTGACTCCCGAGCGGCTCGTCTACCGCGACAACCTGCGCGGGGCTTTCCAGGAGGACCGCTTCGTGGTGCCCGACGCCGGACCGCACGAGCTCGCGACGTCGTTCACCATGCACGGGTTCCGCTACGCGGAGGTCTGGGGACTGCCCAGCCAACTGCCATACCACAACTTCGCCCTGCTGCCCGACACCTCGATCGAGGCGGTGTCCGTCACCGGGCTGCCCCGCGCGGTCGGCGAGTTCACCTGCTCCGACGAGCGCCTGACCCGCCTCGCGCGCAACGTGGAGTGGACCGTCCGGGACAACTTCCTCGAGGTGGCCACCGACTGCCCCCAGCGCGACGAGCGGCTCGGCTGGCTGGGGGACGCCGGGGCGATCGGGCCGACCGCCGCCTACCACTTCGACGTCTCCGCCTTCCTGGCGAAGTTCGCGCGGGACGCGGCGGACACCCAGGGCCCGGACGGGGAGATCCGCAACTACGCCCCGGCGATTCCGCCCGCCACCCTGCGGCCCGGCGCGCCCGGCTGGTCCGACGGCTTCATCCGCCTCGTCCACCTGCTCGTGCAGCGCTACGGCGACCTGCCGACCGCCGAGCGGCTGTTCGCGTCGATGGTCCGCTTCCTCGACCACGTGGACCGCGCCAACCCGGCCGGGCTGCGGGTCAACGAGGTCGGTGCCGACTTCGGCGACTGGCTGTCGCTCCCGGAACGGGAGGGCCTGGCGTTCCATCCGGGCTACGCCTACACCGGCGCCTACTCGACCACCCCGACCGCCATCGCCGACACCGCGCACAGCTACCGCTCCTTCGTCCAGCTCGCCCAGATCGCGGCCTGGCTGGGCAAGGACCGGGAGGCGGCCCGGCTGGCGGATCGGGCGGCGGAGATCCGCGACGCGTACCGCACCGCGTTCCCGCTCGCGGCCGGCGGCGTCGACGACGCGACCCAGACGGCGTACGCGCAGGCGGTGGGGTACGGGCTGCTCACCGGCGCCGAGGCCCGGGCCGCCGCGGACCGGCTGCGCGCCGCCATCGAGCGTGCCGGTCACGTCACCACCGGCATCCACGGCGTGGAGCACGTGCTGCCCGTGCTCTGCGCCCACGGGCACGCGGACTTCGCGCTCGAGCTCCTGCTCCGCGACCAGATGCCCGGCTGGCTCTACATGGTCGACCAGGGGGCGACCACGATCTGGGAGAAGTGGGACGGCATCCGGCCCGACGGCGCCCTCGCCACGGCCGAGATGAACTCCTTCAACCACTGCGCGCTCGGCGCCGTGGGCCGGTTCCTGTTCGAGCACGTCGCCGGAATCGACGCCACCGAGACCACCTGGACCGGGGAGATCACGGTGCGGGCGGCGTACTCCACCGCGCTCGGCTGGGCCCGAGCGTCCTACGACAGCCCGGTGGGCCCGATCAGCAGCGCGTGGCGGTGGTCGGGCGACGTGGTCGAACACGAGCTGCGGGTTCCCGCGACCGCCCACGCGATCGTACGGGCGCCGGCCGGGGCCCGGCTCGCCCTGGCCGGCCAGGGCGGCGACGCCGGTGCCGCCGAGCTGCGGCTCGGTCCCGGCCGGCACACCGTCGTCGTGCACGGGCTGGTCGCGTCATGATCCCGAGCTGGCCGATGGCCCGTACCGCGCTTGTGAAGATCGTCCGGCTTGCGGCGGTCCTGTTCGTGGTGTCGCTGCTCTGCTTCCTCAGTCTCAGCCTGCTGCCCGGCGACCCCGCCCAGGCCATCCTCGGCGAGTCCGGGTCGCCGCAGGCGGTCGCCGCGCTGCGCGACCAGCTCGGGCTGGACCGGCCGTTCCTGGAGCGCTTCCTCAGCTGGCTCGGCAACGCGTTGCAGGGCGACCTCGGCCGGTCCTACGCGACCAACCAGACGGTCGCCCGGATCATCGCCGACCGGGCCCCGGTCACGATCGAGCTGATCGTCCTCAGTCAACTGATCGCGATCGCCGCCGCGATTCCCGCAGCCGTGGCGGCCGCGGCCCGGCGTGGCTCGGCGCTCGACCGGGGGATGAGCCTGTGGGTCTTCACCGTCCTGTCGACGCCCAACTTCGTCATCGGATTCGTCCTGATCTGGGTGTTCGCGGTCCAGCTCGGGCTCTATCCGGCGAACGGATACGTCCCGGTCAGCGCGGGTGTCGGGCAGCACTTCGGCTCCCTGCTGCTGCCCTCGCTCACGCTGGCCGCCGCACCGTTCGCGCTCTACCAGCGCGTGCTGCGCGCCGATCTGGTCGAGACGTACGGCCAGGAGTTCATGCAGGTGGCCCGGGCCAAGGGCATCTCGCCGATCCGCGCCGCCATGCGGCACGCCTTCCGGCCGAGCCTGCTCAACCTCACCACCTCCGTCGGCGTCACGGTGGGGGTGCTCATCGGATCGGACGTGATCGTGGAGACCCTGTTCAGTCTCCCCGGGCTCGGTGCCGAACTCGCGCACTCGGTCAGCGCCCGCGACTACGCGGAGGTGCAGGGCCTGGTGCTGGTGATCGCCGCCGCGTTCGTGCTGATCAACGCGGCGGTCGACCTGATCTACGGGCTGATCGACCCGCGGCTGCGGGCGCACACCCGGGCGGTGACCCGATGAGCCTCGACGTCGAACCCACGGCGCCGGCCACCGGGGCCACCCCGTCGACACCGTCCGTCCCGGCGCGGCGTGGCCGGCGGTGGCGACTGACCGACCTGCTGTCGATGGTCTGGCTGGTGCTGCTGGTCCTGTCGATGCTGTTGCTGCCGACCGTGCTCGGCCTGGACGACCAGACGATGGCCGCCGCCGACCGGCTGAGCGGGCCGTCCGCCGCGCACCTGCTCGGCACGGACAACTACGGCCGCGATCTGCTCGCGCGGGCGCTGTCCGGGGCCCGGGTCTCGCTGGTGATCGGCTTCGGGTCGGTCGCCGCCGCAGCGGTCGTCGGGGTGCCGCTGGGCATGCTGGCGGGTTACCTGCGCGGCCGGCTCGACGCGGTCGTCTCGTTCGTGGTGGACGTGATCCTGGCCTTTCCGGGCCTCATCCTCGCCCTCGCCCTGGCGTCGTTCCTCGGTGCCTCGATCACCAACGTGCTGCTCGCGATCACCGTGCCGATGACACCGGTGTTCATCCGGCTGGCCAAGGCGCAGACCCTGGCCGTGGCCGGTCGGGAGTACGTGGAGGCCAGCCTGGTGATCGGTACGCCGGCCCGGTCCATCCTGTGGCGGGACGTGCTGCCGAACATCCGCGCGGCGGTGCTGGCGTACGCGCTGGTCAGCATCGGCACCGCGATTCTCATCGAGGGCGGTCTGAGCTTTCTGGGCCTGGGCGTGCCCTCGCCCCAACCATCGTGGGGAAGCATGATCAATCTTGGCCGGTCCTTCATCGCGAACGATCCGTTGCTGGTCGTGGTGCCGGCGGCGTTCATGCTGCTGACGATCCTCAGCCTGAACCTGCTCGCCGACCGGTTCCTGTCCGGGGCGGACGCCGTGACGGGCGGTGTGCGATGACCGGTGACGCCCTGCTGAGCATCCGTGACCTCGTGGTGGAGTTCCCGACCCCGACCGGCCCGGTGCGCGCGGTCGACCAGGTCAGCCTCGACCTGGGCCTCGGCGAACGGCTGGGGATCGTCGGGGAGTCCGGCTCGGGCAAGAGCGTCCTGGCGCGTACGGCGATGGGCCTCACCCGTACCCGGGCGGCCCGGGTCACCGGCCGGGTCCAGCTCGCCGGCCACCCCGTGCTCGACCTGAGCGAGCGCCGCCGCCGGGCCCTGTGGGGCCGGGAGGTCGCCATGGTGTTCCAGGATCCGCTCAGCGCACTGCACCCCATCACCCCGATCGGGGAGCAGATCGCCGAGGCGGTGCGGCGCGACCCCCGGGTGACGCGCCGGCAGGCCGCCACCCGGGCCGTCGAGCTGCTCGAGACGGTGGGCATCCCGTTGGCGGCGCAGCGGGCCCGGGCCCGCGCCCACGAGCTGTCCGGTGGGATGCGACAGCGGGTGGCGATCGCGATGGCCATCGCCTGCCGACCCAAGCTGATCTTCGCGGACGAGCCCACGACCGCCCTGGACGTCACCGTGCAGGCCCGCATCCTCGACCTGTTCGACGACCTGTGCCGGGAGTTCGGCATCGGGCTGGTCATGGTGAGCCACGACCTGGGCGTGGTGGGCCGGCACACCGACCGGGTGGCGGTGATGTACGCCGGCCGGATCGCCGAGCGCGGTCCCGTCACGGACGTCTTCGCCAGCCCGGGCATGCGCTACACCAGCGCACTCATGGCCGCGATCCCGCAGGCCGACGTGGCCCGGCAGATTCTGCCCAGGCCGATTCCGGGGCTGCCGCCGAACCTGCTGGACCCGCCGCCCGGCTGCCGGTTCGCGCCCCGGTGCGGCTTCGCGTCCGACCGGTGCCGGACGGCACAGCCGCCGATGACCGCGCGCGCGGCGCGGGCCGGGCACGAGTTCGCCTGCTGGCACCCCGGCGGGCCGGCGGCCGACGCGGTGGCCACGCCGCGCCAGGACAGGGAGGCGGTCGAATGACCACCCGGCAGAGCACCCCGGTGTTCGAACTCCAGCACGGCTCGGTCCGGTACGGCACCGGCCCGGTCGACGCCGTCTCGCAGGTCTCGGTGCAACTGCACCGGGGCGAGATCCTCGGACTGGTGGGCGAGTCGGGCTGCGGCAAGTCCACGACCGCCCGGGCCATGCTGGGCCTCGTCCCGCTCAGCGGCGGCACCCTGCTGCTGCACGGCGAACCGGTGCGCCGCCACGACCGCCGGCTGCGCAGATCCGTACAGGCGATCTTCCAGAACCCGGCGGCGTCGTTCAACCCGAAGCGGTCCCTGCTCGACTCGGTCGCCGAGCCGCTGCGGGTGCACGGGCACGGCACCCCCGCCGAGCGCCGCCGACGAGCCCTCGCCGAACTGGACCGGGTGGGCATCACCGAGCAACTGGCCCACCGCCGGCCCCGGGAGGTCTCCGGCGGCCAGTGCCAGCGCGCGGCGATCGCCCGGGCCACCATCCTGCGCCCGGAGATCCTCGTCTGCGACGAGCCGGTCTCCGCGCTGGACGTCTCGATCCAGGCCCAGATCCTGGAACTGCTGGCCGAACTGCGCGCCGAGCAAGGGCTGGCGATGCTGTTCATCTCGCACGACCTGGGCGTCGTCGCGTCCCTGTGTGACCGCACGGCGGTCATGTACGCCGGCCGGGTGGTGGAACAGGGCAGCGCCCTCGACATCGCCCACGATCCACGCCACCCCTACTCCGTCATGCTGCAGGACTCCGTACCGACCCTGGACCTGTCCACCGGTCGGGTGCCCAGGATCCAGCCCACCCCGGGCGTCGAGGACGTCGACGGCCGTCAGTTGAGCGGCTGCCGGTTCGCCGCGCTGTGCCCGTCGGTGACCACCACCTGCACCACGTCGTCACCTCCGCTGCGGGAGCTCGCGCCGCGGCACGAGGTGGCCTGTGTCCATCCCCTCCCAGCCACCACACCGCGTGTCGCGCCGACACCGTCGGCCACGGTCTGACCCACCTCACCGGGGCTGCCCGGCTGGCTCGCGACACGGTTTCGCCGCTGTCCACGACCGTTACCTGAAAGGCCCCGACATGCCCGTCTCTTCCGTCCGCCGCCGCTTCCGTTGGGGCACAGCCCTGCTGGTGGCCCCCCTCCTGGCGGTTGCCCTGACCAGTTGTACGACCAACGCCGGCACCGGTGACGCCGGCTCCGACGGCGCGCCCCGCACCGGCGGAACGTTGACGGTCGCCCTGGCCGTCGAGGTCAAGACCCTGGACCCGAGCAAGGGGTCCGCCAACGCGATGGCGCTGGTCGGCTCGTCGATCTACGACACCCTCATGGTCGTTCCCAAGGTCGGCGACCAGCCCCAGCCCAATCTCGCCACGTCGCTGACCGCGAGCCCGGACCAGTTGACCTGGACGATGACCCTGCCCACCGGGGTCCAGTTCAGCGACGGCACGCCGTTCAACGCCGAGGCGGTGAAGTTCAACCTGGAGCGCGGCATGGCCAAGGGCTCCACGGCTGCCGCGCTGCTCTCCTCGGTCAAGTCGGTGGAGGCTCCCGACGAGACCACCGTGCTGCTGCACCTGAAGGAACCGTTCGCCAGCCTGCCGTACGCCTTCGCCTACGACGGATCCGGGACCGCGGGCTACATCGCCTCGCCCACCGCCCTCAAGCAGTACGGCGACGACTACACGGCCCACGCGGCCGGGGTCGGACCGTTCAAACTCCAGTCCTGGTCGCCCGGCAAGCCGGTGGAGCTGGTGCGTAACCCGAACTACTGGAACAAGGACCGGCAGGTCTACCTGGACCAGGTCGTCATCAAGACGATCGCCGACCCGCAGAGCGCCTACCAGGCGCTACAGGCGGGTGACATCGACCTGATGTCGACCGTCAACCCCACCCTGATGCAGACGGCCAAGGCCAACAACCAGGTCAACTTCGTCCAGGGGGTCGGCGGCGACCAGGACGCCGTCATCCTCAACCTGGCCCAGTCGCCGTTCGACGACCTGCGGCTGCGGCAGGCGGTGTCCAAGGCGCTCAACCGGCAGGAGATCGTCGATCTGACCACCGAGGGCTTCGGCACGCCGGCGGTCAGCCTGTTCCCCGCGGGGAACGCCTTCCACGGCACGGCGGCCGATCCGGGCTTCGACCTGGAAGGAGCCAAGGCGCTGGTCAAGGAGTACGAGGCGGCGACGGGCAGGAAGGCGACGTTCTCGTACACGTGCAACACGATCCGCCCGGCCACGGACGTCATCGTCGCGCAGCTCAAGGCGGCCGGCTTCGACGTCAAGCTCGACGCGCTGGACTACTCCGCGTGGGTGGCCGCCTTCTTCGGCAAGAAGTACCAGGCGATCTGCTGGACCATGGCCGGCTTCCTGACGCCGGACCTGCTGCCCTACCGGTTCCTGCACTCGGCGGGCGACCTGAACACGGGCGGGTTCGCCGACGCGACGTTCGACGCCAGGGCGACCGCGGCGCGCGCCGAGTCGGACCCGGCCAGGCAGAAGCAACTCTGGAACGAAGCGGACGCCGTGCTGACCACCCAGTTGCCCTGGGTGTGGACGACCAGCGCGCCGATCGGCTTCATCTGGTCGAAGCGGATGCGCAGCGCCGACTACGACGAGCCGAGCCGGCTGCGCTACAGCGTGCCCACCTTCGCCAACGCCTGGGTCACGAACTGATGCCGCCGCTGATCACGCGGCCGGCTGCCTGAGGAAGGGGAAACCATGGATTGGATCGGTCGGGTCGGTGTCGTCACCGGGGCAGCCTCGGGCATCGGGGCCGCGACGGCGCAGGAGTTGGCCGCCCGCGGCGTGCACGTGGTCGCGATGGACGTCGACCCGGCCGGTCTGTCCGCCACGGTCGCCGCGATCGGGGCCGCCGGGGGCGCCGCGACCGCCGCGGTCGTCGATGTCGCCGACCGGGCCGCGGTGGGGGACGTGGTCGGCGGCGTCGCGGCGTCGCACGGACGCCTCGACCTCGTCGTCAACTGCGCCGCGACCTTCCTGGCCCGGGGGCTCGACGTGACCGGCGCCGACTGGGACCACGTGCTGCGGGTCAACGTGCAGGGCATCAGCAACGTGGTGCAGGCGGCCCACCCCCTGCTGGCCCGCGCCCCGGGCGCGGCGATCGTCAACACCGCCAGCATCTCGGCGCACGTCGCGCAGCGGTCGCGGTGGACGTACAACACGACGAAGGGCGCGATCGTCACGCTGACCAGGTGCATGGCGATGGACCTGGCCCCGGACGGCATCCGCGTCAACGTGGTGAGCCCCGGCTGGATCTGGACCCCCGAGGTCAGCCGGGCGGCGGGCGGTGACCGGGCCGCCTGGGAGCCGGTCTGGGGCCGGTTCCACCTGCTGCGCCGCCTCGGGGAGCCGGCGGAGGTGGCCCGCGCCATCGCCTTCCTGTGCTCCTCCGACGCCAGCTTCATCACCGGCGCCGAACTGCCGGTGGACGGCGGCTACCTGGCCATGGGTCCCGAGGGGCTCGGGGACGACTCCTCGTTCGCCGGCTCCCGGTAGCACCGCCCGTCCGCCCCACCGGGCGCATCGACTAGTGATTCGAGGAACGACAGTGACAACGAACATCGTCATCACCGACACCAACCTGGGGGACGGCTCGATCGAACGAGCCGTGCTGGCCGGCGACTTCGCGGTGAGCCGGTTCGACGCCAGGACCGAGGACGGGGTCCTCGGCGTCGCCGCCGAGGCCGACGGGCTGCTGGTGCAGTGGGCGCCCATCACCGACCGGGTGCTGGCCGGGCTGCCCCGGCTGCGGGCCGTCGTACGCTACGGCATCGGCCTCGATAACATCGACCTGGCCGCCGCCGCCCGGCGGGGGATCGCGGTGCGCAACGTCGACGACTACTGCCTGGCGGAGGTCGCCGACCACAGCATGGCGGCCGTCTACGCGCACAACCGCCGGCTCACCACGGCGAGCCGGTCGTGCGCCGACGTGGGTTGGACCACCGCGGGCATCGCCCCCGCGCTGCCGCCCGGGCAGGACCCCGTCGGCGTCGCCGGCTTCGGCCGCATCGGCCGCGAGGTCGCGGCGCGGGCTCTGGCCCTGGGCTTCCCGGTGCACGTGTGGGATCCGTTCGTGTCCGATGTGCCGGCCGGCGTCACGGCGCACCCGACGCTGGTCGAGCTGGCCGCCGCCGTAAACCACCTCACCCTGCACGTGCCCGCGACGCAACAGACGCGCGGGATCGTCGACCGCGCCGTGCTCGACGCGCTCGGGACGGACGGCCACCTGGTGAACACGGCCCGGGGCGCCCTGGTGGTCGAGACCGACCTGCTGGCCGCGCTCGACGCCGGCACGCTGGGCTTCGCCTCGCTCGACGTGCTGGCCAGCGAGCCGCCCGAGCAGACGTCCGCGAAGCTGTCCGGGCACCCGCGGGCCCTGGTGACACCCCACATCGCGTACCTGTCGACGGTGTCGCTGCCGCAGTTGCAGCAGCGGGCCGCCGAGATCCTGCGCGACCTGCTGACCACGGCGGGCTGACCGGTGCGTGCCCTCGTCTTCACCAGGCCGAACACCGTGGAACTGCTCGACGTCGAGCCACCCGTACCGTCCGACGCCGAGGTCGTCGTCGCCGTCCACGCGGTCGGCATCTGCGGCAGCGAACTGCACGGCATCGCGGACTCCCACTTCCGCAGCCCACCGCTGATCATGGGCCACGAGTTCTCCGGCACCACGAGCGACGGGCGTCGGGTGACGGTGAACCCGCTGCTGAGCTGCGGCACCTGCGACCTGTGCCTCCTCGGTCGCGACCAGTTGTGCCGGCGCCGGCAGATCCTCGGCATCCACCGGGCCGGCGCGTTCGCCGAGTACGTGGCGGTGCCCGAGCACGCACTGCACCCGCTGGCGCCCACGATGTCGTTCGAGACGGCCGCGATGATCGAGCCGCTGGCGAACGCGGTGCACGCGCTGAACCTGGCCCGCCCGGCCGAGGGGGCGCGGATCGCGGTCCTGGGCGCCGGCACGATCGGCCTGGTCTCGCTGCTCGTCGCCCGCCAGTATTCCGACGAGGTGACGGTCTGCGACCTGTCCGAAACCCGCCTGGCAGTGGCCGAGCGCCTCGGCGCGGCGGCCGTCGGCCCGACCCTGACCGGCGAGTTCGACGTGATCATCGACGCGGTGGGTGCCTCGGCCACCCACCGGCTCTCGGTGCAGCGCCTGCGTCCGGGCGGCACGGCCGTCTGGGTGGGGCTGCTCAGCAGCGACGCCGGCTTCGACGGACAGCAGATCGTCCGGGAGGAGAAGCACGTCGTGGGCTCGTACTGCTACACCGCCGCCGAGTTCGCCCACGCGGTCGTTCTCGCGGAGACGGTCGCGCTGGACTGGACCTCGTCGTTCGACCTCGCCGACGGCGCCGCCATCTTCACCGAGCTGATGCGGGGCCGCCAGGATGTCGTGAAGGCCGTCCTGCGGCCGTGACCGGTACGGCCACGGCCACGGCCGATCCCAAGGAAAGGAGGAACGCCATGTTCGGCGTTCGCTTGCTTCATCTCGGTGACGGTGACGTCCCCGGGCCCGAGGTGTACTGGATGTCGGACTGGGACCGCTGGTACCGGCTGGCCTTCCAGGCCGTCCTGATCCAGGGCGCGGGCGTCAACGCCCTGGTGAGCACCGGCCCGGCCCGGGACCTCGGCCCGATGAACGCGCGATGGGCCACCTTCCTCGGCGAGCGGGCCGCCCTGCGGCGGGCCCCCGGGCAGTGGCTGCCCGACCAGTTGGTAGCCCAGGGCCTCGCCCCCGAGGACATCACGCACGTCCTGCTGACCCCGTTGCAGCTCTACACCACGTCGAACGTCGCGTTCTTCCCGCGTGCGCAGATCTGCCTGACCGAGCGGGGGTGGACGCACTTCCACCGGACGAAGAAACACCCGCATGACGACCGCTGGTCCTGCCTGCCGCCGGAGGTGCTGCACCACCTCACCCACGAGGCGTGGGACCGGGTCCGGCTGCTCGCCGACGAGGACGAGGTCGTGCCCGGCATCCGTACCTGGTGGACCGGGTCGCACCACCGCGCCTCGATGGCCGTCGAGATCGACAGCACGGTCGGCGTCGTCACCGTCACCGACGCCTACTTCACCCGCCGCAACCTGGACTCCGACCACCCGATCGGGATCTGCGAGAACATCTACGAGGCCATGGCGGCGCACGAGCGGGTGCGACGGGTCGCCGACGTGCCGCTGACCCTCTACGACGCCGATCAGCTCACGACGTACCCGGACGGGCTGGTCGCCGCACCGCCGCCTGGTCGGTGAGGTGACCGGGGGTCGCTTCCCGCTGTCCGACCCGGCCGGACAGCGGGAAGCGGCGGGGTCAGCCGGCCGGGTGGTATCCGACGACGGTCTGCTCCTGCCGGCCCAGCCCCTCGATCTCCAGGGTCACGACGTCGCCGACCCCGAGATAGGGGAACCGGCCGGACAGCGCGACGCCCTGCGGGGTGCCGGTGTTGACGACGTCGCCCGGCATCAGCAGCATGTGCTGGCTGAGGTGGACGATCAGCTCGGGGACCGAGAAGATCATGTCGGCGGTGCTGGAATCCTGCCGGGGCTCACCGTTGACCCAGGAACGCAGCCGGAGCCGGCCCGGGTCGAGCTCGCCCGCCGGGCGCAGCACCGGACCGAGCGGGTTGAACGTCTCCGCGCACTTGCCCTTGGACCACTGGCCGCCGGAGATCTCGATCTGGAAGGCGCGCTCGGACAGGTCGTTGGCGAGCGCGAAGCCGGCCACGTAGTCCAGCGCGTCGGCCGGGTCGGTGAGGTGACGCGGCGTGCGCTTCATGACGACGGCGAGTTCGACCTCCCAGTCGGTCTTCACCGAGCCGGGCGGCAGGATCACGTCGTCGTCCGGGCCGACCACGCAGCCGGGATGCTTGAGGAAGACCACCGGGTGCTGCGGCGGGGCGGCGCCCGACTCCGTGGCGTGGGCCGCGTAGTTCATCCCGATGCACACCACGGCGGGCGGTCGCGCGACCGGCGCGCCGATGCGCTGCCCGGCGGTGTCCACCGGGTCGAGCGTGCCGGCGGCGAGCGCGGTGGCCACCCGCTCGATGCCGTCGGTCTCGAAGAAGGGGCCGTCCAGGTCGGCGGTGAGCCCGGCGAGGTCGTATTCCCGGCCCTCGTGGCGCACGGCTGGCCGCTCCTTCCCGGGGGCGCCGAATCGGAACAGTTCCACGTCAGTCCTTTCGTGTCGTCGGTCAGGCGCCGTCGCGGTAGCCGAGGCGGAGCGAGAGCTGCTGGGTGGTGGAGCAGAGCGTGTCGATGGTGCGCCGGATGAGGTCAGGCGTCTTGCGAACCTCGGGGATGGAGACGCTGATGGCGGCCCGCGGGGCGGCTCGTAGGCCGTTCAGCGGAGCCGCTACGCAGAAGACGCCGGGGGTGTACTCGCAGTTGTCGATCGCGTACCCGTTCGCCCGGGCCTGCCGGACGGCGGCGACGAGCTCGGGGAGCGAGGTGACCGTCTGCGGGGTGTACCGGACGAACTCCGTGGCGGCGAAGCGGTCCCGCAGGTCGTCCTCGTCGAGTTGGCTGAGCAGCGCCTTCCCGATGCCGGTGGCGTACGCCGGCAGGCGCACGCCGACCCGGGAGGCGAGCCGCAGGTGGTGATCCGGATCGACCTTGGCGATGTAGACGTTGTCGGTGCCATCGAGGGTGGCCAGTTGGACCGTCTCGTTCAGCGTGTCCCGGAGGGTCTCCATGTACGGCAGCGCGACCTTCTCCAGGTCGTTGATCGCGACATAGCTCTGGCCGGCCTGCCACAGCCGGATGCCGATGCGGAACCGGCGGGTGTCGGGGTCCTGTTCGAGGAAGCCGCGGGCCGTCATCGTCATCAGCAGCACGTAGGTGCTGCTCTTGGGGAACTCCAGGTGGCGCTGAACCTCGGTCAGCGTCAGCCCGTCACGGTGCTCGGTCAGCAGGTCGAGGATTGCCAGCGTGCGGTCTGCCGACTTGACGAGAGTGCTCATAGGACCGGACCTGTTCATGTAGATGAACCGTGGTTTTGATACTGGTACCATACAACCTCGTTGCCGCCGGTGCTTCACCGGGCCGGGCACCGCACGGTGAAAGGACGTCGAATTGGGCCAGGATGCCGGGCCGTGCGCCCGTACCGTCGCGGTGAGTCCACCTTCTGCCCGGGTGGCGTTGTTCGTCACCTGTCTCGTGGACGGGTTGACGCCCGGCGTCGGCGCCGCGACGGTCGCGGTGCTCGAACGGCTGGGGCTGGACGTGGCCGTACCGCGGCGACAGACCTGCTGCGGTCAGCTGCACGTCAACTCCGGCTACCCGGATCAGGCGCTGGCCCTGGTCCGCAACCACGTCGCCGCGTTCGCCGACGCCGAGACGATCGTCGCGGCCAGCGGCTCGTGTGTCGCGGCGGTCCGGCACCAGCACGTCGAACTCGCCCGGGCGGCCGGTGACGAACGGCTGGCCGCCGAGGCCGCCGCCGTCGCCGCACGCACCTACGAGCTGTCCGAATACCTTGTCGACGTGCGCGGCGTGCTGGACGTCGGGGCGTGGTTCCCCCACCGGGTGACGCTGCACCAGGCCTGCCACGCGCTGCGCCTGCTGCGCACCGGTGACCGGGCGCGGCGGCTGCTGGACCGGGTCGAGGGCATCGAACTCGTGGACCTGCCCGACGCCGACTCCTGCTGCGGCTTCGGCGGCACCTTTGCGCTGAAGAACGCGCCCGTCTCCGCCGCCATGCTCGACGACAAGCTGCGGGCGGTCCGCGCGACCGGCGCGACCGTCGTCACCGCGGGCGACGCCTCATGCCTCACACACCTCGGCGGCGGGCTCTCCCGCGCGGCGGCGGGAACGCGGGCCGTGCACCTGGCCGAGATCCTGGCATCGACCCGGGACCAACCGTGGACACCGCCCCCGTCCGGTGCCCGGCCGCACCCGAGGAGGCAACCATGACGGTGTTCCTGGGCCTGCCCACGGCGCCGCCCGGCATCGGCAACCTGCACGCCGCGACGCCGTTTCCGACCGCCGCCGCCGAGGCACTGCGCGACGACCAGTTGCGTCGCAACCTCGCGCACGCCACCCGGACGATCCGCGGCAGGCGGCTGCGCACGGTCGCCGAGCTGGACGACTGGGAGCAACTGCGGGCCGCCGGGGCGGCCGTCAAGGACGACGTGCTCAGCAACCTGGACCGCTACCTGCCGCAGCTGGAGCAGGCGGTGACCGCCCATGGCGGCACCGTGCACTGGGCCCGGGACGCGGCTGAGGCGAACGCCATCGTCGTCGACCTGGTCCGGCAGGTCGGTGCGCCCGAGGTGGTCAAGGTCAAGTCGATGGTCACCGCGGAGATCGGCCTCAACGAGGCGCTGGCGCGGGCCGGCATCGGGGCCGTCGAGACGGATCTGGCCGAGCTGATCGTGCAGCTCGGCCGGGACCACTCCAGCCACATCCTGGTGCCCGCCATCCACCGCAACCGGCGGGAGATCCGCGACATCTTCCGGCGCGAGATGGCCGGGGTGGACCCGGCGCTGGGCGACGAGCCGGCCGAGCTGGTCGAGGCGGCGCGGGCCCACCTGCGGCAGCGCTTCCTCGCCGCCCGGGTGGCCGTCTCGGGGGCGAACTTCGCGATCGCCGAGACCGGCACCCTGGCGGTCGTCGAGTCCGAGGGCAACGGGCGAATGTGCCTCACCCTGCCCCGCACCCTGATCACCGTGCTGGGGATCGAGAAGATCCTGCCGACCTGGCGCGACCTGGAGGTGTTCCTGCAACTGCTGCCACGGTCGTCGACCGCCGAGCGGATGAACCCGTACACGTCGATGTGGACCGGCGCGGTGGAGGGGCAGGACTTCCATCTCGTACTGCTCGACAACGGCCGCACCGCGACCCTCGCCGACCCGGCGGGCCGGGCGGCCCTGCGGTGCATCCGGTGCTCGGCGTGCCTGAACGTGTGCCCGGTCTACGAGCGGACGGGCGGGCACGCGTACGGCTCGGTCTATCCCGGGCCGATCGGCGCGGTGCTCACCCCGCAACTGACCGGGGTGGCCGACCACCCCCACCTGCCGTTCGCCTCGACCCTGTGCGGGGCCTGCTTCGACGCCTGCCCGGTGGCGATCGACATCCCGCGCATGCTGGTGCACCTGCGGGCGCAAGCGGTGGCGGCGACCGCGCAACAGCGGCGGCTACCGACGCCCGAGGCCGCCGCGATGTCGGTTCTCGGCTGGCTCATGTCCGGCCCGTGGCGCTGGTCCGGGGCCCTGCGCGCGCTGCGGTTGGGGCGGGTCCTGGGCCGGCGTACCGGCTGGATCCGCCGGTTGCCGCCGCCGATGTCGGCGTGGACGAGGTCGCGGGACGCGCCGCGTCCGCCGCGACGTCCGTTCCGGGCCGGTGGGAGTCGCCGATGACCCGCCACGTGCCCGCTGGCCGTCCTGGTCGCGACGCCACCACCGGCGACCGGCCGGCCGACACCGCGCGGGCCGAGGTGCTGCGCCGGGTCCGGCTCGCCGTCGGGACGCAGCCACCCGGCGTCGGGGTGCCCCGGGACTACCGGGGTGCCGGGTCGCGCCCGGTCGACGACCCGGTCGGGCTGTTCGTGCAACGGCTGACCGACTACCGGGCGAGCGCGTACCGATGCGGCGCGGCCGAGGTCGGCGCGACGGTCACGGGCATCCTGGGTGAGCGTGGCCGGACGCGGATCTGCGTTCCCCACGACCTGCCCGCGCAGTGGACCGCCCCCGACTGGCAGGTGATCCCCGGTGGAGTGCTGCCGGACCCGGCCGCCCTCGCCGCCTTCGACGGCGTGGTCACCGGCTGCGCACTGGCGATCGCGCTCACCGGCACGATCGTGCTGGACTCGGGACCTGGCCAGGGCTGGCGTGCGGTCACCCTCGTCCCCGACTACCACCTGGTCGTGGTGCGTGCGGACCAGATCGTGCCGGCTGTCCCCGACGCGATCGCCCGACTCGACGCCACCCGGCCGATGACCTGGATCAGCGGGCCGAGTGCCACCAGCGACATCGAGTTCGACCGGGTCGAGGGGGTGCACGGTCCGCGCACCCTGGACGTGCTGGTGGTGGCCGAACCCGGGTAGGGCTCAGTCCTGCCGGGCGGCGGCGCGCAGCTCGACCTTTCGGACTTTGCCGGACGCGGTCTTGGGCAGGTCACGGAACTCGATGCGGTCGGGCACCTTGAACGCGGCCAGGTGGGCCCGCACGTGGGCCCGCAGCGTGTCCGGGGCGGCGTGGGCGCCGGGCCGCAGCGTCACGAAGGCCACCGGTCGTTCGCCCCAGCGTTCGTCGGGCACCGCGACCACCGCGGCCTCCAGCACCGCGGGGTGGCCGGACAGCACCGCCTCGACCTCGATCGACGAGATGTTCTCCCCGCCCGAGATGATCACGTCCTTGGCGCGGTCGCGCAGCTCGAGGTATCCGTCCGGATGCCGGACCCCGAGGTCGCCGGTGCGGAACCAGCCGTCGGGCGCGGCCGCCCGGGTCGCCGCCTCGTCCCGGTGGTAGCCGAGCATCACGTTGTTGCCCCGCATCGCGACCTCGCCGACCGTCTCGCCGTCGGCGGGGACGTCGTGTCCGTCGGTGTCCACCACCCGCAGCGCACACGAGATCACGTTGGCCACGCCCTGCCGGGCGCGCAGCGTCGCCTGCTCCGGGGCCGGCCGGTGGTCCCACTCCGGCTGCCAGTCGCAGATCGCGACCGGGCCGAAGGTCTCGGTCAGCCCGTACAGGTGCGTGATGTCGAAGCCGAGCGCCGCGCACCGGCGCAGCAGGCTGGGCGACGGCGGTGCGCCACCGACCGCGACGGTCACCCGCCGGTCCGGGACGGAGCTGGCCGAACCCGCCTCGGCGAGCGAGACGAGCACCGTGGGCGCGGCGCACAACATGGTCACACCCTCACTTTGGATCAGGTCCCAGACCCGATCCGGTACGACCCTGCGAAGGCAGACGTGGGTGCCCCCGGCTGCGGTCACCGCCCAGGTGAAGCACCACCCGTTGCAGTGGAACATCGGCAGTGTCCACAGGTAGACGGTGCCGGTGCCCAGTCCGAAGTGAGTGACCATCGCCAGCGACTGGAGGTAGGCCCCCCGGTGGTGGTACATCACCCCCTTGGGGTGGCCGGTGGTGCCGCTGGTGTAGTTCAACGCCATTAGCGCCCGCTCGTCCGGCACCGGCACCCGGCGCGGTGCCGCCGCGGCGAGCAGCCGCTCGTACTCCGTACCGCCGTCGACCAGCCGCACCCCGGGCAGCGTGCGGACGATCGCGGCGGCGAGCTCGGCGAGATCCGGGTCGTACAGCAGCGCCCGGCAACCGGCGTGCTCGACGATGTAGCGCAGTTCGTCGGCGGAGAGCCTGGTGTTCAGCGTGACGAGGACCGCGCCGCCGTAGAGCACCCCGAAGTGCGCCTCCAGCAGGAGGTGGGTGTTCGGCGCCAGGACGGCGACCCGGTCACCCGGCCGTATCCCGAGGTCGGCAAGCGCGCCGGCCAGGCGTAGGCAGCGGTCGTGGAACTGGTGGTACGTCAGCCGCAGCGCGCCGTCGACCACCGCCAGCCGGTCGGCGTGCACCGCTGCGGCCCGGTCGAGGAAGGCGGTCGGGGTCAGGGGTTCGAAGCTGAGGCTGCCGTGGGGCCCGTCCCGATCGGCAAGGCCCGTTCGGGCGCTGCTCGCCATAACAGAGGGTTCCGTCTCGTTCGGCTGAAGAGTTCGGCCATTGTTGCCCTCAGTTCCAAATGCTGTCAATAGGTTCAGATATGTGAACCTGACTGGTGGTTGCTTCCCGCGATCCGCAGGGCCATCTCCCCGTACTGGTGGACGATCTCGTCCTCGGCGAGCTCGCCGTGCGGTCGGAACCACATCGCCACACCGATGCCCATGTCGAGAATCGCGTACGAGGCGAGCCGGGTCGACGGCACCCGGAACCGGCCGAGGTCGACGCCGTCGGCGATGAGCTGACGGAGCCGCCGTTCGTAGGTGCCGCGCCGGTCGAGGATGTCGGCGCGGTGCGGCTCCTCCAGGCTGTTGATCTCCCGGTTGCCGACGAACGCCTCCGCAGCGTGCCGGGCGTGGTACCGCACGTGAGCCTCGGCGACCCGGCGCAGCCGGGTCTCGATGTCGTCGCTGCTGTCGAGGGCGGCCTGCTGGTTCTCCAGCAGCGCGGTCATGGTGCGCAGCATGATCCCGGCCAGCAGGTCCTGCTTCGAGCGCACGTGCTTGTACACGCTGGGGCCGCGGATCCCGGCTCGTTCGCCGATCTCGTCCATGGTGGTGAGCTGGTAGCCCCGGGCGGCGAACAGGTCGAGCGCCGCGGCGCGGACCTGCTCAGCCCGGTCGGGTCGCCCACCCGCCGGGGCGGGGACCGGGTCCTGCGGGCGTGCCTGGTCGCCCATCGTCTGGAATTCCACCGGCACATGTTGACACGCCGCTGGCAGGGCTGATTCCCTGTTTGGCTAGTGAGCGTTAGCTCAAGTCGATGGCACCGGAGGCAACCTTGGCCGTGGATCTCAGCCCCGACGACGCGGCCCGAGCCGTCGCCGAACGGACCCGGGCGTTCATCCGGGACACGGTGCTCCCGGTCGAACGCGAACACCGGGGCAACGCCCACGCGGCACCGGAGCAGCTGCGGCTCGACCTGCAGGCGGCCGCGAGACGCGCCGGGGTCTTCTGCCCCCACCTGCCCCCACGGTGGGGCGGCCTGGGCATCGACCGGCGTGGGCAGGCACTCGTGTTCGAGGAAGCCGGCTACTCGCTGTTCGGCCCGCTGGCGCTCAACATCGCGGCCCCCGACGAGGGCAACATGCACCTGCTGGCGGCGGTGGCCAACCCCGATCAGCAGGAGCGGTACCTTCGTCCGCTCGCGGCCGGGCTGATCCGCTCCTGCTTCGCCATGACCGAACCGGCACCGGGGGCGGGATCCGATCCGAGCGCGCTCGCCACCACGGCCCGCCCGGTGCCCGGTGGGTGGGTCCTGAACGGCCGCAAGTGGTTCACCACCGGCGCCGACGGGGCGTCGTTCGCCATCGTCATGGCCCGCACCTCCGGCCAGCCGGGGGACCGGGGCGGCGCGACCATGTTCCTGGTGGACACCGGCGACCCCGGGCTGGAGCTGGTCCGGACGATCGAGACTCTCGACGAGGCGATGATCGGCGGGCACGGCGAACTGGCGCTGCGGGACTGTTTCGTCGCGGCCGACAGTGTCCTCGGGGCGGTGGACCAGGGGTTCGAGAACGCCCAGGTCCGGCTCGCGCCGGCCCGTCTGACGCACTGCATGCGGTGGCTCGGCCTGGCCCGCCACGCCCAGGACATCGCGCTGGACCGCGCGGCGGGCCGGCGGGCCTTCGGGTCGGCGCTGGCCGACCTGGGCATGATCCAGCAGATGCTCGCCGACAGCGAGATCGAGATCGAGGCCAGCCGCGCCCTCATCCTGCGGGCGGCGTGGGAACTCGACTCCGGTGGCTCCGGGGCGCAGTCCACCTCCATCGCGAAGGCATTCGTCGCGGAGGCGGTGTGGCGGATCGTCGACCGGTCGCTGCAGGTCTGCGGCTCCCTCGGCGTCTCGGGTGACCTCATGCTCGGTCGCTACCTGCGGGAGGTGCGTCCGTTCCGGATCTATGACGGACCGAGCGAGACCCATCGGTGGGCCATCTCGCGTCGCGCGGTCAAGCGCCGGGCCCGCGAACTCGACGCCACCGCGAGCGGAGCGCAGCCGGCATGACCGTCGAGCTGGGGACGTTGGACCTGCGGGCGCTGGGGGCGTACCTGGCCCGGCACATCCCGGACCTCACCGGGCGACTGCGGGCGGACTTCGTGGACGGTGGCAGATCCAACCTGACGTACGCCGTCCACGATGGCGACCGGTCGTGGGCGCTGCGGCGGCCCCCACTGGGCACCATCGCGCCCTCGGCGAACGACATCCATCGCGAGTTCCGGGTCACCACCGCCCTGGTCGGCTCGCCCGTGCCGGTCGCGACACCCGTGCTGTACTGCGCCGACCCGACCGTGATCGGGGCGCCGTTCAGCCTCGTGGCCTGGGTCGACGGCGTGGTGATCCGAGACCCCGGGCAGCTTGCCGTCCTCGCACCGTCGACCGTGTGGTCCATCGGGCATTCGATGATCGACCTGCTGTTGCGGTTGCACGCGGTCGCACCCGCCAGCGTCGGACTCGGCACGTTCGGTCGGCCGGAGGGCTTCCTGCTCCGACAGGTGCACCGCTGGAAGCGGCAGTGGGACGTCGTGGCGACCAGGCCGTCCACCGACGCGGACGAGCTACAGCGCCGGCTGGTGGCCGCAGTGCCACCGCAGTCCGCGCCCGGCATCGTGCACGGCGACTTCCGGCTGGACAACATCATCTACTCGGCGGACCTGTCCGGTGTGGCGGCCCTGCTCGACTGGGAGATGGCCACGATCGGCGATCCGCTGACCGATCTGGGTCTGCTGCTGGTCTACACCGATCCGGTGTGCGCACCCGTGCTGCCGCACGGCTGCCCGGTGACCGGCAGCGACCGCTTCCCGACCCGGGACGAGATAGTGGCGACCTACGCCGCCGGCACATCCAGGGACCTGACCCACCTCACCTTCTACGAGGCGCTGGGCTACTACAAGCTGGCCGTGATCGCGGAGGGCGTGCACCGGCGGTTCGTGGAGGGGATGACCATCGGCTCCGGGTTCGAGACGGTGGGTGGCGCCGTACTGGGGCTGCTTGCCGCCGGGCTGGACCGGCTCCGGGGCTGACCCGGGCGCACCGGGGAAGCAGCGGGCACATGGAGCAGACCGGTGATGTGGCTGGGATGCCGGCCGCCGACGAGACCGGCAGGGCGGTGGTGGCGGCCGGCTCGCGCACCCTTCGGGCTGGCCCGTCAACCGTGGCGCCGGGACAGCGCAGGCTCGCCGGTGGGCGTACCGCCCGGGCCTGGCTGGCCGAACCATCGGGTGAGCGCGCGGCGCAGCTGACCGGCGTCCGGCTCGTCCGCGCCGGACTCCCAGGCCACGTAGCAGTCCGGACGCAGCAGCAGGGCGGTCGGGCCACGGCCCGGGACCGTCCCCTCGACCACGTCGACCCGGTCCCGCCACGGCTCGGCCACGGCGGCGAGGGTGCCGGTGTGGTCGAGCAGCAGGGGCCGGGCGGTGCGCGTCAACTCGGCCAGTCGTGCCGGCCCGGTGGCGGTGTGCAGCACCTCGTCCGGTGCCCAGCGCCCGGTGAGCGGCCCGTCGGGCGCGTCCATGTCGTAGCGGACGTCCGTGCCCGCCAGGAGTGCGGCGACGTGGGCGGCGTTCTCCGGCCTGGCCAGGAGTTCGCCGAGGAGCACCCGCAGCGCGGTGACCTCGCTGCCCGGGGAGATCAGCGCCGACTGCGCCTGGGTCGACATGGTCACCCGCCGGGCCACCGGGCGACGCTCCGCCTCGTAGGTGTCCAGCAGCCCCTCCGGTGCCCAGCCGTGCAGCTGCGCGGCCAGCTTCCAGCCGAGGTTCACCGCGTCCTGCAGCCCCAGGTTCAGCCCGGGGCCGCCGATCGCGGAGTGCACGTGGGCGGCGTCGCCGAGCAGCAGCACCCGGCCTGCGCGGTACCGGGCGGCGAGGCGGGTGTTGCCGCCCGTCAGCCGGCGCAGCAGGTGCGGTCCGTCCCCGGCCGGCGGGCCCAGCGGCACGTCGACGCCGAGGACCCGGGCCACGCTGGCGCGCATCTCGGCGAGGGTCATGGCGCCCTCGACCGCCGTCGACTCGGGCCACTCGGTCGTCGTGATGACCGGCAGGCGGCCGGGAAAGGGGGCCCAGGCGATCAGCCCGCGCTCGGTGCGGGTGTGTTGGAAGGGCGGGACGACTCCAAACCCGGGCACCGTCAGGCCACCGGTGGCCGGGTCGATCAGCTCCGCCGGCACGCTGACCTGGGCGGTGCGGGACACCGACCGGTCCGTGGTCACGCCGGGGAAGTCGATGCCGGCCAGTTTGCGTACGGTGCTGCGCCCGCCGTCCGCGCCGACCAGATACCGGCAGGTGAGCGTCGTGCCGTCGGCGAACGCCACCGCCACCGCGTCGGTGCGCTGCCGCATCCCGGTCACCTCGTGCCCGCGACGCACCCGCACCCCCAGCTCGGCGGCGCGCTCGGCGAGCACCTGCTCGATTCGTCGCTGGGGCACCCCGAGAACGTAGAGCGGATTCTCCGGCACCGCGCGCAGGTCGAGCGGCAGCGCGCCGAAGACGAAGCCGGGCTGCGGCCGCAGCGGGGCCGGGTCGGCACTGAGGCGCTGGTAGAGGCCACGCCGGTCGAGCATGCGGACGACCTGGCCGACCAGGCCGTTGGCGCGCTGCTCGGTGCTGGGCTCGGGGAGCCGCTCGCACACCACCGGCCGGATCCCGGCCAGGGCCAGCTCGCAGGCGATCATGAGGCCGTTCGGTCCGGCGCCGACCACGATGACATCGATCACGACAAGATCCCTTTCGGGGCAGGGGTGGGCCGTCCGCCGACCTGCGACGGACCGGTGAGGAGAGGGGCGACGTCAGCCGGCGACGGGTGGCGGCAGGCCCGCGGCGAGTTGGGCCAGTGCGTCGGGGAGCAACCGTTCCATTGCCACCGGCGGATCGGCGTGCAGGAAGTGTCGCGTCACCGCGCCGACGGCGGCGCTGACGGCGGCGGCCACCAGGTGCGGATACAGGTCGCGCTCGGGGTCGGTGCCGGTGCGTTCGGCGACGGCCGCCGCCAGCTCGGCCTCGGCGACGGCGCCCGCGCGCAGCATCTCGCCCTGCAACGCCGGCTCGGCGAGCATCATCCGGAGCCCGCTGGTCCACTCGGCGTGGGCGGCGGGCGGCGACTGCGCGACCTCCGGGCCGGGCTCGAACTGGGTCAGCGCCGCCGCGGTGATCGCCGGCCACAGGGGTTCACCCGGCGGCCGGCCGCGCAGCGCGTCGGCCACTCGCCGACTGCGGTCGAGATGCCGCGCCGCGATCGCCTCGGCCTTGCTGGAGAAGTAGTTGTTGAATGTCCGTGGGGAGACGCCTACGGTCTGCGCGATGTCCTCGACCAGCACGTTGTCGAAGCCGTGTGCCACGGCCAGGCGGATCGCCGCCCAGCTCAGCGCCGCCCGGGTCTCGGCCTTCTTGCGCTCCCGTAGTCCGCTCACGAACACACGCTAGCATGAGTTGCGCGCCGCGCAAATATTCGTGCCCCGCAGTTTTCTGCGCGCTTCCCCGCTCACCCTGGGGCGAGTGTGGAGTTACCCTGAGCGGCGACTCGCCCGACACATCATCTGGTGTTTCCATCTTCGCCGTGCGCCCATATATGGTGTCACCCGTAGCTGGTTCGGCCATCGGTCCACGGTGGTCGAGGCAAGAGGGAACCCGGTGCGAGTCCGGGGCTGCCCCGCAGCGGTGAGTGGGAACGACCGCCGTCAACGAAGCACTGGGCCCGTGCGGGCCTGGGAAGCGACGGCCAGTAGGCACCGAGCACGACGCCCGCGAGCCCGAAGACCTGCCAGCGTGCCGCACGCGACGCGTGCGGCGGTCGAAGGCCGCGCGGGACGGCCGACGCATCAGCTGGTCAGCCACGGTGGGGTGTGCCGTCGGGTGGCCGGCGGCGTCCTCCCGCGCGCCCCTCGATCTCGGGGACGGGCGTGAGGAGAGCGAACATGAGCGGGACGCAGGAGCAGGCGGGGCCGGAGCAACGCCGGCACGTCATGCAGGTCCGCAAGCGGGACGGCGACACCGAGCCGGTGGACGTCAACAAGATCGTCCGGGCGGTGGAGCGCTGGGTCGCCGACCTGGACGAGGTCGACCCGCTGCGGGTGGCGACCAAGACGATCAGTGGCCTGTACGACGGGGCGACCACCGAGGAGCTGGACAAGCTGTCGATCCAGACGGCGGCGGAGCTGATCGGCGAGGAACCGCAGTACTCGAAGCTGGCGGCCCGGCTGCTGGCCGCGTACGTGGAAAAGGAGGTCCGCGGGCAGCAGGTCGCGAGCTTCAGCCAGTCCATCCGGTACGCCCACGGCCTGGGCCTGATCGGCGACGGCACGGCCGCGTTCGTGGCCGCCCACGCGCGCAAGCTGGACGATGCCGTGGATCCGGCCGGGGACCTGCGGTTCGAGTACTTCGGCCTGCGCACGGTCGCGGACCGCTACCTGCTGCGGCATCCGCAGACCCGGCTGGTGGTGGAGACGCCGCAGTACTGGCTGCTGCGGGTGGCCTGCGGCTTGTCGCAAACGGCGGGTGAGGCGGTCGACTTCTACCGGCTGATGTCCGCCCTGGCGTACCTGCCGAGTTCGCCCACGCTGTTCAACTCCGGCACCCGGCACACCCAGATGTCGTCGTGCTTCCTGGTCGACTCGCCGCGCGACGAGCTCGACTCGATCTACGAGCGCTACCACCAGGTGGCGAAGCTGTCGAAGTTCTCCGGTGGCATCGGCATCTCCTGGTCGCGGGTGCGGGGCCGGGGCGCGTTGATCCGGGGCACCAACGGCAGGTCGAACGGGATCGTGCCGTTCCTCAAGACGCTCGACGCCGGGGTGGCGGCGGTCAACCAGGGTGGCCGGCGCAAGGGGGCGGCCTGCGTCTACCTGGAACCCTGGCATCCGGACGTCGAGGAGTTCCTGGAGCTGCGGGACAACACCGGCGAGGAGTCCCGGCGCACCCACAACCTGAACCTGGCCAACTGGATCCCCGACGAGTTCATGCGCCGGGTCGAGGCCGACGGCGACTGGTCGCTGATCGACCCGTCGGACGCGCCCGAGCTGCCCGACCTGTTCGGCGAGGCATTCGACGAGGCGTACCGGGCGGCGGAGAAGAAGGCCGTCCGCACGGTCCGGGCCCGCGACCTGTACGGGCGGATGATGCGTACGCTCGCGCAGACCGGCAACGGGTGGATGACGTTCAAGGACGCGGCCAACCGGCTGTCCAACCAGACCGGCGAGCCGGGCAACGTGATCCACCTGTCGAACCTGTGCACCGAGATCCTGGAGGTCAACGACGACGCCGAGACGGCGGTGTGCAACCTCGGCTCGGTCAACCTGGGCGCGCACGTCAGCGCCGACGGCGTCGACTGGGACAGGCTGCGCGCGACCGTCCGTACGGCGGTGGTGTTCCTCGACCGGGTGATCGACATCAACTACTACCCGGCGCCGCAGGCGGCGGCGTCGAACCCGCGCTGGCGCCCGGTCGGGCTCGGGCTGATGGGGTTGCAGGACGCCCTGTTCACCCTGCGCCTGCCGTTCGACTCGCCCGAGGCCCGCGAGCTGTCGACCCGGGTGCAGGAGGAGATCTTCCTGACCGCGCTGGAGACCTCCGCCGGGCTCGCCGAGCGGTTCGGCCCGCATCCGGCGTACGCGCAGACCCGCGCCGCGCGCGGCGAGCTGCACCCGGACCTGTGGGGCGCGGAGGTCACGCAGGCGCGGCGGTGGGCCGCGCTGCGCGAGCGGGTCGCCGCGCATGGCCTGCGCAACTCGCTGCTGGTCGCGATCGCGCCGACCGCCACGATCGCCTCGATCGCCGGCTGCTACGAGTGCATCGAGCCGCAGGTGTCCAACCTGTTCAAGCGCGAGACCATGTCCGGCGAGTTCCTCCAGGTCAACACGTACCTGGTCCGTGAGCTGAAGGCGCGGGGGCTGTGGACACCGGCGGTCCGCGAGCGGATCAAGCGGGACGAGGGCTCGGTGCAGGGCGTCGCCGAGCTGCCCGAGGCGGTGCGCAGACTGTTCCGCACCGCGTGGGAACTGCCGCAGCGCGCCCTGATCGACCTGGCCGCCGCCCGTGCCCCCTACATCGACCAGTCGCAGTCGCTCAACCTGTTCCTGAGCGCACCGACCATCGGCAAGCTCTCCTCGATGTACCTGCACGCCTGGAAGTCCGGACTCAAGACCACCTACTACCTGCGCTCGCGTCCCGCGACCCGCATCCAGCAGGCCACCGTCGCGGTCACCCCGGCCGCCGGGCCGGTCGTCGCGGTGAGCGCCGACGAGGCGCTGGCCTGCTCCCTGGAGAACCCCGAGAGCTGCGAGGCGTGCCAGTGACCGCTGTCTCCGAGTCCCACACCACCACCGGCCGGCGGCACCTGCTGCTCGACCCCGGGATGGACCTGACCCTGCGGCCGATGCGCTACCCGCGGTTCTTCGACCGGTTCAAGGACGCGATCAGGAACACCTGGACCGTCGAGGAGGTCGACCTGCACTCCGACCTCGCCGACCTCGCCCGGCTCTCCCCGGCGGAGCAGCACCTGGTGTCCCGGCTGGTCGCGTTCTTCGCCACCGGCGACACCATCGTCGCCAACAACCTCGTGCTCAACCTCTATCAGCACGTCAACTCCCCGGAGGGCCGGCTCTACCTGTCCCGGCAGCTGTTCGAGGAGGCGGTGCACGTCCAGTTCTACCTGAATCTGCTGGACACCTACGTGCCGGACGAGCGGGAACGGTTCGCGGCGTTCGCGGCGGTGGAGAACATCCCGTCGATCGCCCGCAAGGCCGAGTTCTGCTACAAGTGGATCAACTCGATCCACGACCTGCGGGAGCTGCGGACGCGGGAGGACCGGCGGGCGTTCCTGCTCAACCTGATCTGCTTCGCCGCCTGCATCGAGGGGCTGTTCTTCTACGGCGCCTTCGCGTACGTGTACTTCCTGCGCTCCCGGGGACTGCTGCACGGGCTGGCCTCCGGCACCAACTGGGTGTTCCGCGACGAGTCGATGCACATGGCGTTCGCCTTCGACGTGGTGGACACCGTGCGCGCCGAGGAGCCGGAGCTGTTCGACGCGGAGCTGGAACGGCAGGTGCGGCAGATGCTGGCCGAGGCCGTGGAGTGCGAGGTCCAGTTCGCCGCCGACCTGCTGGAGCAGGGCGTGTCCGGGATGTCGCTGGCCGACATGCGTGAGTACCTTCAGCACGTGGCCGACCGGCGGCTGGCTACGCTCGGCATCGCGCCGATGTACCACAGCCGCAACCCGTTCGCGTTCATGGAGTTGCAGGACGTGCAGGAGCTGTCGAACTTCTTCGAACGGCGGGTGTCGGCCTACCAGATCGGGGTGACCGGGACGGTCGGCTTCGACGACGACTTCTGACGGTGTCGCGGGGGTGTCCGACCGGGCACCCCCGCGACGTCGCGTGCCCTCAGCCGCCGCCGGCCGCCGGCACCGCCCGCAGGTCCGCGATCGCCGCCGCGACCCGCTCGACCCCCGCGCCGGAGAGCAGCGAGTAGTGGTCGCCGGCAAGGGGTACGTGGGTGAACCGGTCCCGCGCCAGACCCGCCCAGAAGCGGCGCACCGCCTCGGGTCGGGCGTCGTCGCCGCCGGCCCCGGTGACCAGCAGCAGCGGCACGGCCGCCGGTTCCGGACGGTACGCCGCGATCGCGTCGAGGTGCGCGGTGAACAGGGCGAGTAGCCGGTCGAAGTCCGGTCCGGCGGCGACCGACTGGCCGGTGCCGGCGAGGTCGACGCGCAGCTCGCGTGCCGGGTCTTGGGTGTACCCGTCGACGTCCATCAGCTCGCCCGGGTAGGTGTCCACCAGCACGACCGGCACCACGGTGCCGCGTTCGGCCCACCGCCGGGCCAGCTCCCACGCCACCAGACCGCCCATGGACCAGCCGACCAGGAGTTCCGGCGGGCCGTCCAGCCGTTCGTCGACGGTGCGCAGGTAGGCGTCGGCCATCGCGGTGACGGAGTCGCGTGGGGTCTCGCCGGACACCAGGCCCTCCGCGCGCAGCGCGTGCAGGCAGAGATCCGGGGCGAGGGCCGTGGCGAGCCCGAGGTACGGCGTCACGCCGCCGCCCACCGCATGTACCGCCAGGGCCGGCCGAACCGCCGGCGGGCCGCCGAGGGTGACGAGCCGGTCGAGCCGTGGTTCCTCCGCCCCGTCCGGCTGCCCCGACCCGGTGCCGACAGCGGCGACGGCGGCGGCGACCGCGCCGACCGTCGGCGCGCGGAAGAAGTCGCCGGCCGACAGCCGCGCTCCGGTGGCCCGGTGCAGATCGACCAGGAACCGCAGCGCCTCGAACGAGTTGCCGCCGAGGGCGAAGAACGAGTCCGCCGCGCTGCCCGGCGACCGGCCGATCCGCTCGGCCCACATCTCGGCCACCACCCGCTCGGTGCCCTCCGGCGTCCAGCCGGTGCCGCCGTCGGCCTGCCCGGCGGCGCGTACCGCCGGGCGGTCGAAGTCGCGCAGCAGTGCCACCCGGTCGACCTTGCCGTTGGCGGTCAGCGGGATCGAGCCGACCCCGACCACGTACTTCGGCACCGCGTACCCGGGCAGCAGGGTGGCCAGTTCGGCGCAGATCGCGCGGTCGTCGACGGCGTGCCCGCCGGCGGCGCGGACGAACAGCACCAGCTCGGCGCTCTCGCCGCTGCCGTGCACGGCAGCGGCGGCGGCGTGTACCGCGGCCTGCCGCTCGGCGGCCACCTCGACCTCGCCCAGCTCGACCCGGTTGCCCCGGATCTTCACCTGGCTGTCGCGCCGGCCGAGGAAGACCAGCGTGCCGTCCTCGGTGAGGATGGCGAGGTCGCCGGTGCGGTACATCCGGGCCGGACGCTCGGCGGTGGAGGTGCGCGGGTCCAGCAGGAAGCCGGCGGCGGTGCGTTCCGGATCGTTGACGTAGCCGAGCGCCGGGCACACCCCGCCGAGGTGGACCTCGCCGACCGCGCCCGGCGGCACGTCCCGGCCGGTCGGATCGAGCAGGTACACGTTCACCCCGGGCACCGCAGCGCCGATCGGCACGTGCGCCGGCCCGCCCGCGTCCCCGCCCGGTAGCACGTGGTAGGTGACGGCGTGCGTCTCGGTCGGGCCGTACAGGTTCATCAGGTTGCCGCGCAGCCGGCCGAGCAGCGCGCGGGACCGGCTGTCCAGGTGGAGCTGTTCGCCGGAGACACAGATCCAGCGGACCTGATCGAGGCCGAGATCCGCGCCGGTCACCGCGTCGGCGAACGCGCCGAGCGCGGCGACCGGCAGGTACACGTGGGTGAGCCGGGCGGACTCGACGAACCGGGCGACCGCGGCGAAGTCCCGGCGGTCGACGTCGCCGAGGCCGCAGACCGTGCCGCCGGCCGCGAGGGTCGGCAGGATCTCCTGGTACGACACGTCGAAGCCGAGCTGCGCGTACTGGAGGAACCGGGTGTCCGGGCCCATGCCGAGCGCCTCGACCTGCCAGTGCAGCAGGTTGAGCAGCGGCCCCTGCCCCATGTGCACGCCCTTCGGGCGGCCGGTGGAGCCGGAGGTGAAGATGACGTACGCCGGTTCGGCGCCGGTCGGCACCGCTGCCGGTGGGATGCCGGCCGGCGCGTCGGCCGCAGTCTCCAACTCGGCGAGGCTGACGGCCGGCGGGCCGTCGGGGACCGGCGAGCGGCCCACGACCAGCCGGCTGCCCGCCTGCCCCAGCATGTACGCCAGCCGGTCAGCCGGCAGCGCCAGGTCCAGCGGCAGGTACGCGGCGCCGCAGCGCAGGATGGCCATGATCGCCACCGTGGTCTCGTGCAGGGTCCGCGGCGTGATGCCGACGATGTCGCCCACGCGTACGCCGTACGCGTGCAGTCCGGCCGCCGCCCGTTCGGCCCGGTCCAGCAGGTCCCGGTAGGTGAGGTCCGGTCGGCCCGGCTCGGTCACCGCGACCGCGTCCGGTGTCCGCTCGGCGGCTGCCTGCACCAGCGCGTAAATGCCGGGTCCGGGTTCGGCGGCGGCGTGGTCGAGACGGTGTGGACGGTATCCCGGCGCGTCGCCGCGCACCGGCGCGGACAGCCGGGCCAGGGCGATCGTCGGGTCGGCGACCACCCGGTCCAGCAGCTGTCGGTACTCGTCGGCGAACCGGCCGGCGAAGCTGGCCGGGAACAGGTCGACGTCGTACTCCAGCTCCAGTTCCAGCCCGTCGTCGGTGGGGGTCGCGCCGAGCCACAGGTCGAACCTGGCGGTGTCGTTGCTGACGTTCTCGACGGCGACGGACAGGCCGGCGGTGACCGGCCGCCGGGTCACCAGCGCGTCCTGCATGGCGAACATGCACTGGAACAGCGGGTTCCGGTTGGACGAGCGGTCCGGGCCGATCTCGGTGACCAGTGCGTCGAACGACACCGCCTGGTACCGCTTCGCCTCGCGTACGGTGTCGGCGACCTCGCGGCAGTGCCCGGCGAACGTGGCGTCGTCGGTGCCGGCCGGCAGCACCAGGGGCAGGGTGTTGAGGAAGAAGCCGCACAGGTCGTACGCGGCGACCGTGCGACGGGTCAGGAACGGGCTCCCGACCACCACCCGGCTGTTGCCGGAGTACGCGCCGAGCAGCATCGAGTAGCAGGCGAGCAGCACGGTGAACGGGGTGGTGCCGATCCCGCGCGCGGTCCGCTCCAGGTCCTCCCACTGCGCCCGGGTCAGCCAGCGTTTGACGCTGCGGGCGTCGAAGTTCGTGTCGACGGGGCGTTCCGGCACCGGGTGGAGCAGCGTCGGCGGCACGTCGGCCAGCCGGGCAGCCAACTCTGCGGCCCGGCCGTCGGCCACCGCCGCCTGTGCGGCCGTGACCTGTGCCGCCTGTTCCCGGGCGAACTGCTCCTCGCGTGTCGTCACGTCCGGCTCGGGCGGCAGGTCCGCGACCGGTTCGCCGAGGGCGAGCCGGTAGCCGGCGACGAAGTCGTCCAGGAACAGGTTCATCGAGTAGCCGTCGCTGACGGTGTGGTGGATGGTGCACAGCAGCGCGCCCCGGCCCGGCCCGGTGAGTAGCCGGAACCGGCACAGCGGCGGCTCTGCCAGGTCCAGGGGCAGGCGGGCGAACCGGTGGCTCTCCTCGTCGAGCAGGTCCGGCCACCGGGCCGGGTCGTCGGTCGTCCGCCGCACCTCGAGCGGCACCCGCACCGCCGGTGCGACCACCGCCCGGGGCGTTCCGCCGGAGATGTCGAAGCCGGTGCGCAGCGACGGCTGGATCCGCAGCATCCGGGCCAGCGCGGCGCGCACCGCCCGCTCGTCGGGCTCGCCGTCGAACAGCAGCCGGAAGCTGATGTTGTAGAGGTCCTTGCGGGGTGCCACCTCCTGGATGAACAGCAGGCTGTGCTGTGCCGGGGTCACCGGCACCTCGCGGGTCGTCCCGGCCATCTCTCGTCCTCCGCTCGTCATCGGGTCAGTCCAGCCGGTGCCAGGCGGCGAGGTACTCGTACAGGTCGTGCACGGTGTCGACGGCGTCGAGCTCCATCGGCTCGATCTCCCGGTCCGGATCGTCGGTGACGATCGCGATGAGGCGCAGCAGGGTCAGGGAGTCGGCGCCGAGCTCCACCAGGGGAGTGCCGGCGTCGTAGCTCGTATCGCCGAGCAGCCGCCGGATCGCCTGGCGCAGCCGGTCGGCCACCGCATCCGTGGGCAGCTCCAGGGCCGTGTCGGCGGGGTACGGGTTCATCGGTCACCTCGTCTTCCACTCGGTCTTGCTCGTCGGGGGTGCGTGCGGGCCGCAGCGCGGCAGCCGCGGGCCTGGCCGCAGCGACGACCGTGGCTCGGGCCGCGGCGCGGCAGCGCGCACCGGTCAGCGGGTCAGCTTCGTGAAGGCGTCGCCGACGCGCAGCAGCAGCTCGGCGACGTGTGGCACGCGCAGCGGGTCCGGCGCGGCCAGCGCCTCCCACTGCTGCTCCGGCGTGTCGCCGTAGAGCATGCTGGTGGCTGCCTTGAAGCGCAGCGCGCGCGGGTCGTCGCCGAGCAGGTGCCCGGCGAGGACGGCGACCGAGTACTCGTCCAGCAGGTGCCGGCGCAGCGAATCGGAGTCGGTCACCCCGTGGCCGGCCAACGCGTCGCGCATCGGCGCGAAGTCCGGATACACGTAGAACCCACCGGTCGGCGGCCGGCACCGCGCGCCGCAGTCCACCATGATCCGATGCACGGCGCGGGCCACGACGCCGTGCAGCCGGGCGCTGGCGGCGAGATGCGCGCGCAGCTCCGGCGGCTCGGCGAACGCGTAGGCGGCGACCTCCTGCATCGGCCCGGCCAGCGTCGACCACACCTCGCTCGCCACCGAGAGCACGCCGTCGCGCAGCCGCGCCCCGGCCTCGCCGGCCGGGAACCGGGCCACGCCGATGCGCCAGCCGCCGACGGCGAGGCTCTTGGAGAGCCCGCTGGTGACCACGGTCCGGCCCGGTGCCACCTCGGCCGGGCTGAGGAACGGCAGCTGCGGGTCGTGCACCAGGTCGCGGTAGATCTCGTCGGAGACGATGAACAGGTCCTCCGCCTCCGCGACGGCGCAGAGCTCGCGGACCAGCTCCGGCGGGGCGAGGGTGCCGGTCGGGTTGTCCGGCAGCGTGAGGATCAGCACCCGCGGGTCCTCGCCGCGCCGCCGGGCGTCCGTGATCGCCGCGCGCAGCGCCGCCGGATCGGGCACGCCGCCGCACGCGTCGGGGATCGGCACGCCGATCGCCCGCTTGCCGGCGAACCCGGCCTGTGGCGCGTACGTGTTCCACGCCGGGCGCGGCAGCAGGACGTCACCGGGCAGCACCAGGTTCAGCGCCATCAGCAGCGGCTTGCTGCCGGGGGCGACGACCACCTGGTCCGCGTCGGTGGGCAACCGCCGTCGGCTGAAGTACCCGGCGACCGCCGAGCGCACCGCGTGGTCACCGGCCACCGGCCCGTACGCGTTGCGTCCGGCGCCGGCGCACAGCCGTTCGACCAGCGGCGGGAAGGCCGGCAGGCGCGACTCGCCGAAGGCCAGGTGGATGATGGACTCGCCGCGCGCCTGGCGGTGCAGCACGAGTTGGTTGAGGGCCAGGTTGGGGGACAGTCCACGGTCGGCCATCGTCGGCTCCCTGTCAGTTTCGGGTCAGTGCGGTCGCGACCGGTTCCGGCCGGGTGCCCCGGATCGCCGCTGCGATGTCGGCCGGCGCGTCCGCGTCGAGCTCCAGTTCGTCGAGCCAGGCGGCGCTGGTCGAGTACCGGGCCCGGAACGGGCGGCCCACCAGGACGGGGTTGCGCGCCTGGAGCATCCGCAGCTGGAAGAACCGGCCCTGTGGGGTCTGCTCGACCCCGTCCACCACCACCTTGCCGGGGGCGGCGGACATGATCGGGCCACGCACGGTCCGCGCGAGACCCGGCAGCTTCCGGTACGCCGCGTGGAAGATCTCCACCGCCCGGGCCAGCGGCACCTTGAAGTAGTCGTGCGGTCCGGTGTCCCGCTCCACGAACATGTAGTAGGGGATCGCTCCGACGGACAGTTCCGCGCGCCACAGGTCGGTCCAGGCGCTGGCGAGGTCGTTGACGTGCGCGATCATCGGGGCCTGGCAGTAGACCATGGCACCGGTCGACCGGATCCGGGCCACCGCCTGCCGGGCGAGGTCGGTGGAGAGTTCGCGGGGGTGGCTGAAGTGCGCCATCACGGCGAGCTGGCGGCCGCTGGCCACGACCTGCTCCATGAGGCGCAGCAGGTCGTCGGCGTCGGCGTCTGTGACGTACCGGTGCGGCCAGTACGCGATCGACTTGGTGCCGATCCGGATCGTCCGCACGGTGTCGACGGCGAGCAGGGGCTCCAGGTGGCTGCGCAGGCGCGCGGTCGACATCACCATGGGGTCGCCCCCGGTCACCAGGACGTCGCTGACCTCCGGGTGCCGGTGCAGGTATCCGATGAGCTGGTCCGGGTCGGGGGCGGCGAAGCGCAGGTCGGCGTCGCCGATGAACTGCGCCCAGCGGAAGCAGTACGTGCAGTACGCGTGGCAGGTCTGGCCCTGACCGGGGAAGTAGAGCACCGTCTCGCGGTACTTGTGCTGCACGCCCTGCACCTCGACGCCGTCGAGCCGGGGCACGTTGAGTTCCTTCTGTCCCGACGGGTGCGGGTTCAGTCCGGACCGGATGTCGCGTACGGCGGCTTGCAGCTCCAGCTTCCGGGCCGGGTCGGCGGAGAGCAGCGCGAGCCGCCGTTCGTCGGCGTCGGACAGCATGCCGGGTTGCGGGAAGACCAGCCGGAACACCGGGTCGTTCGGCACCTGCTGCCAGTCGACGAGTTCGGACAGGACGTACTCGTTGACCCGGAACGGAAGCACCATCGACACGAGTCGGATGGTCTCCCGGAACTCGTCCGACAATCCGTACCGGGACGCGATCTCGTCTATCTGTCGTGGTCCGATGGCGCGAAACCGCGCCTTGTCCAGCACGCTGGCCGACAGCATCGTCATTCGACTACCTCCGGAGGTTTCGGGGATCGCACCGGTGGCCGGCGAGCATTCCGGTCGAATGTCGGCGGCACTGCGGAGTGCAGTGGATTTCCAATACCGCCAGTCTATTTCCGGCAACGTGAGGATGGTCGATGCGCGGGGTGGCACGTGATAGCCGGGGCGTATGGCGCAATAGCGCGCCCGGATCGGCGGCACGGCCTTGGCGTGTCGACGCCGGACAACGAGGGGCGGGCCACCGAAGCGGCCCGCCCCACCGTTCGGGGGAGTGAGGTGCTCAGCCGCGGCCGACCGGCACCTCGGCCAGGGCGGCGGGCGTGACCGTACGCAGGAACGGCACGACCAGCGCCAGGGTCGCCACCGCGAACACGGCGAACGCGGCGCGGATGCCGAACCACTCGGCGAGCAGGCCGACCAGGCCGGCGCCCACCGGCAGCGCACCCCAGCTGAACAGCCGGGCGGCGGCGTTGTAGCGGCCCAGCATGTCCTCGGAGACCAGCTGCTGGCTGATGGTCCGCGAGTTCACCGTCCACAGGGTCCCGCCCATGCCGCCGAGGAACGCGGCCACGGCGACCACCCACATGTCGGTGCTGACCACCGGCGCCGCCACCATCGCGGCCGTGCCGAGGATGTCGGCGAACATGGCCCAGCGCCGGCCGAGCCACCGGTTGATCGGCCCCACGGTCAGCGCCCCGACCAGGCCGCCGACCCCGAGCGCGCTGAGCAGGATGCCGTAGCCCCTCGCGTCCAGCCCCATCACGTTCGTCGCGACCAGCGGGATCAGCGCCAGCCACGCACCCCAGCACGCGGCCAGCACGGTCACCACCATGGTCATCACCCGCAGCAGGTGGTGCTGCCAGAGCGTGCGCAGCCCGGCGGCGATCTGCTGGTTGACGGTGCCGGCCGGACGCTGGTCGCCGGCCCGGGGCCGGAACCGGCCCACCAGCAGCGCGAGCACCAGCATCGAGATGACGAACGTGACGCCGGTGGCACCCAGCGCCACGCTGACGCCGGCCGCGACCAGCAGGCCGCCGACGAACGGTCCGCAGAACTCGTTGCAGACGGTCTCGGCGCCGGCCACCCAGGAGTTGGCCCGCTCGCGGTCGGCGGTGGGCACCGCCGACGGCACGATCGCCGCCCCGGAGGTGAGCGCCACGACCGAGGCCACGCCCAGGGTCAGCCCGGACAGGTACAGCAGCGGCAGGCTGATGGCATCCACCGCGACCGCGACGAACAGCCCGGCGATCGTGGCCAGCCGGACCAGCTCCGCCGCCCACAGCAGCCGTCGGCGGTCGAACCGGTCGACCAGCACCCCGACGTGCAACGCCACCAGCAGCCAGGGCAGGGTGAGCGTGAGCGCCACGCCGGAGATCTGCGCCGGTGAGTCGGTGAGCCGGGTCGCCATCAACGGCAGGATCACCTTGGTGACACCGTCGGCCAGGTTCGTCATGGCGGTGAAGAGCACCAGCACCGCCGTGTTCCGGCTACTGGCGACAGGCGTGGCGGTGACCGGTGGGGACGCTGCCGTGCTGGTGCTGCGATCAGTCACGACCAACTCCAAGTCCGTGGCCCAGGGATGTTCCGACAGCATACGGCAGCTCGCGGTCTCGTCGATTTGCAAAGCCTATGGGCGCATTGTGGAAACCAATTGACCGCGGGGCTCGCGCCGGTTGCCGGAAACCGTCGGGGATCGTTGGGTGAATAGCCCGCTATGCTGCCATGCGATCCGTCTATCGTGACCCGGTCCCCGTCTCCTTCCGCCCTCCCCGGTCAATTCCATACGCTCGAACCAGTTCGACGTCCGGATTCGAATTCGAGGAGGCGGATCGGTGGGTCGCGGTCGGCAGCCCACCCGGGAGCAGGCGCCACGAGCAGAAGGAGTTCTGATGTCCGTACCACTCGCGTTGGTCACCGGCGGCACCCGGGGGATCGGCCTGGCCCTGAGCCAGCGCCTCATCCGCATGGGCCACCGGGTCATCGCGTTCTACTGGTCCGACCGGACCGCGGCGGAGAAGGCCGAGGCCGACCACCCCGACCGGCTGCACGCCCGGCGCGTCGACCTGTCCGACCCGCAGGAGGTCGCCGCCGCGGCCCGCGCGGTGCTGGCGGAGTTCGGGGCCCCGAAGGTGCTGGTCAACAACGCCGGGATCAACATCGACCGGCCGTTCTTGGAACTGTCCGACGACGACTGGCGGCGGGTGCTGGACACCAACCTCTCCGGACCGTTCTGGCTGACCCGGGCCCTCGCGCCGGCGATGCTGGCGGCCGGCGGCGGCTCGGTCGTGAACATCGGCGCCACCACCGGCATCCGGCCCCGGGTCGACGGGGCGAACTACTGCGCCAGCAAGGCCGGGCTGCTCCAGCTCACCAAGTGCCTCGCCCTCGAGCTCGCGCCGGGCATCCGGGTCAACTGCCTGATCCCCGGCATGATCGACACGGAGGAGCTGCGGGTCCGGTGGCGCCTGGACGACCCGGCCCGGATGGCCGCCACGCTCGACGAGATCCCGTCCCGACGCATCGGTTCCGCCGAAGACATCGCCGACGCCCTCGAGTTCATGGTCGGGCCCGCGGGCACCTACCTGAACGGGCAGAAGCTGATCGTCGACGGCGGGCAGTTCATGTGGTGAGGCCGCGATGACCGACGAACTGCTGACCGCCGCCCGCGCCGCCTTCGACGCGGCACCGCCCATCGGCGACCCGGCGTACCTGCGCTACTGCCACGAACTCGGCCGGCAGCTCACCCGGGCCTGGCCCGCCGTGGTCGCCGCCAACGACCGGGACGTCGCTGCCGCGCAGCGCCGGGGACACCCGCCCACGCTCGTCGACCGGCTGCGGCTGACCGACGAGCACCTCGACCGGCTGCTCCGGTTGACCGCCGACGTGGCCGCCGAGCTGCCCGCGGTCTGCGCCGACGGCCCCGGCATCCCGGCCGGCGGCTGGGGGACGCTGCGGCGGGTGCCGAAGCCGCTCGGCGTGGTACTGATGATCTACGAGGCCCGGCCCACGGTCACCGTGGACGGCGCGCTGCTGCCGGTCGTGGTCGGCAACGCGGTGCTGCTGCGGGGCGGCAAGGAGATCGCCGAGACGGATGCCGTCCTCGCCCAGGTGATCCGGTCCGCGCTGGTCGCCGCCGGGCTCCCGCCGGACCTCGTCACGGTCCTCGACGACCCGCAGCGCAAGGTGATGCGCGCGTTGTTGGCCCGGCCGGACCAGGTCGACGTGCTGGTGCCCCGGGGCAGCCCGTCCCTGATCGACTACTGCCGGTCGGCCAGCACGATCCCGCTGATCGCCAGCGGCGGCGGGGTCAACCACCTGTACGTGCACCGCAGCGCCGACCTGGCCCTGGCCGCCACCGTCACGCTGGACAGCAAGCTGCCCGAGCCGGCCGGCTGCACGTCGGTCGAGCTGGTGCTCGTCGACGAGGAGGTGGCCGGCGCGTACGTGGCCGAACTGCGTCGCCAGGTCGAGGCCCGCACCGCCGTCCTCACCCTCCGGCTGGACCCGCGCGTGCCGGCGCCCGTCCCGGTGACCGTGGCCGTCCCGACGACCGGCCCGGCGCAACCGCGACCCGGCCCGGCCGCCCCGACCGCCGACCCGGGCTCCGGTTGGCGGACCGAACCGCTGGAGAAGCACGACCTCGGACGCGAGTTCCTCGATCCGACGATCGGGGTGCTGCCGGTGTCCGGGCTGGACGAGGCGGTACGGCACATCCGCCGCCACGGCTCCGCCCACACCGAGGGCGTCGTCGCCACCGACCGCGCCACCAGCGCGGAGTTCGCCCGCCGGGTGGACGCCGCCACGATCGTCGTCAACGGATCGCTGCGCCTGCACGACGGTCCCAAGCTCGGCCTCGGCCCCGAGATCGCCATCGCCACCGGGCGGCTGCACGTACGCGGCCCGGTCACCCTCGACGCGTTGATGACCAGCTCCTGGCTGGTCGAGGCGAACGGCGAACTACGCGGCTGAGCGACCGGCCCGAACCCCCCGCCCGTCACGTGAAAGGACCGAACATGTCCACCGTAGAGACAGTCGACCGGGTCGCGGTCGTCGACACCGTCAAGCGGGTCGTCATCGCCGAGTCCCGACTCTCCATCAGCCCGTCCGACATCTCCGAGGCGGAGCCGCTGGTCGGCGACCTGCTGCGGGTCAACTCCCTCGGCTTCGTCGGCATGCTCGTGCGCATCGAGGACGAACTCGACATCGTCCTGCCGGACGACCTGTTCGTCGGCCGCAGCTTCCAGACCGTCGCCGACCTGGTCGACGTCGTCCTGGGTGTCGCGGAGGCGACCCGATGAGCACCGGGGTGCCGACCAGCTGGCGCAGCGTGCTGCCGTACCTGTCCGAGCCGATGCCGCCGGACCTCAGCCCGGCTGCCGGCGACCGGACCGGGGTGCAGGTGAACCTGCCGATGGAACTGGTCCGGCAGAGCGTGCTGGAGCGCGAGTACTGGCCGATCCCGGAGGAGGTGCTCGCCACCTACCGCAAGTTCCGGCCGACCCCGCTGTGGCGGGCCACCGGCTTCGAGGCGGCGATCGGCGCCCGGGTGCCGATCTACGTCAAGTACGAGGGCGGCAACATCTCCGGCAGCCACAAGCTGAACACCGCGCTGGCCCAGGCGTACTACTACCAGAAGGCCGGCGTTCGCGAGCTGGTCACGGGCACCGGCGCCGGGCAGTGGGGCACCGCCATGGCGGCGGCCTGCGCGTTGTTCGGGCTGCGCTGCCGGGTGTTCATGGTCGAGTCGAGCCTGCGGCGCAAGCCGTACCGGGGTGTGCTGATGCGCATGCTCGGCGCGGAGGTGCACTCCAGCCCGAGCGGGCTGACCCGGGTGGCCGTGCAGCGGCGCGACGGCACCGGCAACAGCCTGTCCCTGGCGATCGGGGAGGCGGTCGAGTACGCGTCCCGCCACGACGGGGTCGCGTTCTGCATCGGCAGCGGTGAGACGTACAGCATCCTGCACCAGTCGGTGATCGGCCTGGAGTCGCAGGACCAGCTCGCCGCACTGGACGCCGAGGTCGACACGGTCGTCGGCTGCGTCGGCGCGGGGTCGAACTTCGGCGGCATCGCGCTGCCGTTCCACGCCGCCGCCGCGTCGGCCGGCACCCGGCCGCCGCTGCTGGTCGCGGCCGAGTCCAGCACCGCGCCGAAGCTCACCCGAGGGGTCTACGCGTACGACAAGACCGACGCCACCGGCAGCGGCCCGCTGGAGGCGATGTACACCATCGGCAGCGACTTCCCGATCCCGGACGCGCACTCGGCCGGGCTGCGGTTCCACGGCGCGGCGAAGGTCATCTCCGCGATGCGGCACACCGGCGACCTGGCCGCGACCGCGGTCAGCCAGATCGACGCGCTCACCGCCGGCCGGCTGCTGACCAAGCACGAGACCGTGCTGCCGGCGCCGGAGTCCGGTCACGCGCTCGCCGCCGCCGCGCGGCTGGCCACCGTCGGCGCGGACGGCATGCGGTCCGACAAGGGCGTGCTGGTCTGCGTCAGCGGGCACGGCTACCTCGACCTGGCCGCGTACGAGCAGCTGCTCAACGACGAACTCGACGACGAGGCCCCGGCCGAGCAGGCGCTGCTGTCGGCGGTCGCCGGGCTGGCCCCGGTGTCGTCGGACCGGTCGGGTGTGCCGGGTGCCCTGCCGGGGCTGCTGCCGGTGGGAGGGACCCGCTGATGTCGACCGCGCCCCTCGTCTCGCGACCCGCGCGTACGGCGGCGTCCGTGGCCGCCGCCCCGATCCCGCCGGTGCACGCCGAGCTGCTCGACTGCGTCCAGTCCAACCTGGCGGTCCTGGCCGATCACTTCCACGGCCTGGACACCCACCTTGCCCTCGGTGCGACGCTGCGCATGCGGCCCCGCGCCGGTGCCGGCGGCCTGCCCACGGTGGAGCCGCTGCTCGACGACCAGCTCGCCGAGGCGCGCCTGCTCGGCCTGGTGGAGGAGTTGCGCCTGCACGACGTGCCCGCCAGCGAGCTGGCCGCCCTCGCGGCCCGGCACGGCACGCTGTACGTGGTGGCGGACGCCTTCCACATGTCCTGGCTGCCGTACTTCGGCCGGCGGCACATGGAGCACAGTTATCTGGTCTCCGTGGAGCCGGGCGACGCCGGCCCCGCCCCGGACGCCGGCGGCATGGCCCTGGTCACCGACGCCTACCACAACCGCACGCCGTGGGGCCTGATCAGCCCGGGGCGCTGGACCGTGCCCTGGTCCGAGCTGCCCGTCTCCTCGCTGGTGCTGGTCCTGGGGCCGGCGGCGACCGGAGCGCCGATCCTCACCCCGGGAACCCGGCTCGACCCGGCCGGCGACTATGTCGCCGCGTACGCCGAGCACCCCGACCGGGTGGCGGCGCTGACCCAGCTCACCGTCGAGACCTGGCTGTTGGCCCGGTCCCGGCGGCTGCACGCCGAGTTCCTCGCCGCCACGGGTGCGCCGGAGCGGCCCGGCACCGAGGCGCACCTGCGCCGCTGGCACCGGCTCGCCGAGCAGACGTTCCTGGCGCTACGGCGGGTCGACTGCGGGCGTCCGGAGCCGGAGCGGCTCTGGCGCGACCTGGCCGCCGCGTTCGACGGGGACCGGGAGGTGTTCGGCGGCGGTGACCCGCTGCGCGACGCCGTCGCCGAGACGGTGGCGCAGGTGTGCGGCACCGATGTCGTCGCGGTGCTCGCCGCGTCCGGCTTCGCCGACCTGCCCGGCTTCGACTCGTTCCGCGTGGTCGAGATCGTCGAGGGCCTCGAACGGCGGCTCGGCGTCGAGTTCGACCCGGACGACCTGGTGCCGGAGAACCTGCACCGGCTCGACGACCTCCGCCGGCTCGTCGGCCGGTCCACCTCGTCGGCAAACCGCCCGTGAGACGACCCGTGACAAGGAGAGTGCGCCATGGATCCGCGCTTCGTCGACCTGCTCGAACCGTTCCTGAAGTTCCTTCGCGGCCAGGAGATCACCACCGGGTCCCGGCTGCGTGAACTCGGTCTCGACTCGATGCAGTCCATCGAGCTGCTGTTCGCCATCGAGGACACGTTCGGCATCTCGCTGCCCGACGACGACCTCAACGACACCACCTTCGAGACCGCCGGAAGCCTGTGGCGTGCCGTGCAGGCCGCCCGGGACGGCACGTCCGAGACGGCGGCGGCGTGAGCGCGCCGACGGTCGAGGCCGGCGCGGTCCGCACCGGGCCGGGGCCGCAGACCGCGCCGAGCGGGCCACCCACCCTGGCCGAGCGGGCCCGCCGGGTCGTCGCCGTGACCGCCGAGCACGTGTCGCGTACCGACCGGGACGCGGAGTTCCCGGTCGAGGCGCTGACCGCGATGCGGGAGACCGGGCTGCTCGGGCTGCTCGTCCCGGTCGGCTACGGCGGGCTCGGCGGCTCGACCACCGACCTGCTGGACGTCACGCTGGACCTGGGCCGGGCCGACATGTCCACCGCCATGATCTTCGCGATGCACTGCCAGCAGGTGGCCGCGATCGTGCACCACGCGGCCGACCCGCTGCGGGCCGAGCTGCTGCCGGCCATCGCCGCCGGGCACGTGTACCTGGCCTCGGTCACCACCGAGGCGGGCAAGGGCGGTCACCTGCTCAGCGCCGACTCGGAGCTGGTCGCGGAGGCCGGCACGCTGGACGTGGACCGGTTCGCGCCGATCGTGACCGGGGGCGGGCACGCGGACGGCTTCCTGATCACCATGCGCAGCCCGGACGCCACCTCCCCGAACCAGGTGTCCCTGGTGTACGCCCGCCGCGACCAGCTGCGCATCGAGGTCTCCGGCGACTGGCAGCCGATGGGCATGCGGGCCAGCCACAGCATCGCGATGCGGCTGGTCGGGCGGGTGCCCGCCGAGCAGGTCGTCGGGGAGCACGGCGACTTCGCCCGGATCGCCACGGAGGTGTTCGGGCCCCTGGCCCACCTGGGCTGGTCGGCGAGCTGGCTCGGTACGGCCGCCGGCGCGCTGGCGCGGGTGTCGACGCTGCTGCGTTCCGCCGAGGGCCGCAAGCGGTTCGACCTCGGCTCGGAGCTGCTGCTGACCCGGTTGTCCCGGGCCCGTCAGCGGCTGGACACGGTGCACGCGCTGCTGCGCCACACCGAGGAGGCGGTGCGTGCCGCCCGGGACGTGTCCGCACCACGGATCCAGCTCCTGCTGAACGCGTTGAAGATCGTCGCGGCGGAGCAGTGCCACGCCGCCGTGGACGACCTCGTCGACGCGGTCGGTCTGCGGCACGGCTACCTGCGGGACTCGCCGACCCGGCTGGAGCTGGCCCTGCGGGACCTGCGGTCGGCGGCGCTCAACTACAGCAACGACCGGTTGCACCTGGCCGACGGACGGTTGGCCCTGCTGGACCCGGAGGTGCGTCTTGTCTGAGCAGGTGATCCTGTCGGTGGTGCCCCCGCCGCGGGAGACGGAGCCCGGTGCGTCGACGTCTCCGACCCCGCTCGACGGGCTGTCCCCGGGCTGCGGTGGCCGCGAGATGTGGGCGGCGCTCGGCGGGCAGGGCCGGATCCGCCAGGTGTACCGCGGCGGTGACCCGGCCGCCGGCGTGGTCCCGGAGCGGCTCGGTGAGCTGCTGGCAGACGTGGACGCCCGGGTCGGCATCGGCACCACGCTCGCGGTCTGCGTCCAGGTCGCGACGGCGGTGCCGCTGCTCACCCTGGGCGGCGAGCCGGCCGCCCGGGCACTCGACGCCGCGCTCGCCGGCCGGTCGGTGACGGCGCTCGCGGCCACCGACGAGGGTTCCGGCTCCGACCTGACGAATCTGGGCACCGAGGTCCGCATCGGCGGGGACGGGCTGGAGCTGAACGGCACCAAGCGGTGGATCACCAACGCCACCCAGGCCGACCAGCTCCTGGTGCTGGCCCGGCACCGGCCCGGCCGGCACTTCACGAACTTCACCTGGGTGCTGGTGCCGGCCTCGACGCCCGGGGTCAGCGTGGAGGCGGCGGACACCGAGCTGTTCGACGGCTCGGGGACCGGGCATCTGCGGTTCGACCGGGTACGCCTGCCGCGTGAGCACCTCGTCGGGCGGCCCGGTCGCGGGCTGGCCGCCTTCGCCGCGCACATCGCGGTCGAGCGGCTCGCCGGTGCGCTGTGGGGGGTCGCGCTGTGCCGCCGGGTGCTCGCCGACACGCAGCGGCGGCTGGCCGCCCGCCAGGGTGCCGACGGTCCGCTGTGGCAGTTGGGCGTCGTGCGGCAGCGGTACGCGACGTGCGTGACCCTGGTGCGGCAGCTGCACGCGCTGACCCGGGAACTCGCGCCACGGGTGGCGCAGCGGCACGACACCACGGCCGCGGCGCTGCTCAAGAGCGCGGTCGGGCTCACCCTCGACCGGGTCCTCGGTGAGTGCGCGCAGTTGCAGGGGGCGGGCGGATTCGCCCGGGACGGGGCGCAGCAGCTCCGGGCGCAGGCCGCGCTGTTCGGCATCGGCGGCGGCACCACCGAGGTGGTGCTCGCCGCGGTGGCCGACTCGACCGAGGCGATCCTCGCCGAGCTGGGGCCATGAGGGCGCACGAGGTGGCCCCCGGCGTCTGGGTCACCGCCCGCCGCGACACCGGGGCGACCTGGCCCCACCCCGACGACAGCGCCGCCGCCGGCATGGCGGGCTGGCGGGCCCGGGAGTTCCTCGCCGGGCGGGCCCTGCTGCGCACCCTGCTCGCCGAGGTGCTGCCGGACGCGGCCCGGGCCCGCGTCGTGCCCGGCCACAACGGCAAGCCGTACCTGCCGCAGTGGCCCCTGGTCGGGATCAGCGTGGCGCACGACGGCGGTGCCGTCGCCGCCGCCGTCGCCCGTGACCGGCCGGTTGGCGTCGACGTCCAGCTTCCGCCGGACCGGCTCGCAGACGCGGTGATCCGGCGGTGTCTGCGCGGGTACGCCGGGCAGCTCACCGCGCTGCCGCCCGACGACCGGGCCCGCGAGTTCGCCTGGGTCTGGACGGCCCAGGAGGCGTGCGTCAAGGCTGCGGGGACCGGCCTGTCCGGCAGCCCGTGGGCCATCGACGTCCCGCCCCGGCGCACCGGTGGCACCTGGCACGACTACCGCTGGATCAGCCTCCGCGACCTGTCCGACACCCCGTTGAGCTGCGCATGGAAGGAGACGCCGTGACCGCCCCGACGCTGGCCACCGCGGTCAGGCTCAGTTGCTACACCACCAACCTGGTGGCGTACCTGGAATTCGACCGCCCCGACGCGGCCCGGGACCTGGCCCGGTCGGTGCGGCTGTCCGTCCGGGTCGACACCCCCGACGGCGTCCTGGCCTTCACCCACCACGCCCGCGTCGACACCGGCCCGGACGGCTGGCAGCTCGGCTACCGGGGTGCCCCGGACTGGGACCGGACCCGGGCGGCGCTGCGCCGGGAGCTGGACGACCACCGGCGGGTGCTGGCCGTCGGCAACACCCGCCACCTGCCCTGGTCACCGGGGTACGGCGGGGCCGGCGTGCCGCACTGGCTGCTGCTGACCGGTCACCGGGACGGCCGGTGGTCGGTGGTCGACCAGTTCGCCGCCCTGCTGCCCAGCGGCGAGCAGCACCCGTACACCGGCTGGCTGGACGACGACGAACTGCGCTCGGCGCTCACCCCGACCGGCGCGGTGCCGGCCCAGATCGCGCTCCGGGACGTGCACGCGCTGGGCGAGCCGGTGCCGTTGCCGCCGGCCGGGCACCACCGCTGGCTGGTGCGGCAGCCGCAGATCCGCGCGGCGGCCGACCGCGAGGGCTGGCTGTCCGGGCCGGAGGAGGTGCTCCGGTTCCTCGCCGGTCGGCTCGCCACCGACGGCGCGGCGTTGGACCGGCACGCCGACGACCTGTGGGCGGCCGGCCGTCACCAGCAGCACCGCCTGGCCGAGCTGGCCGCCACCGGGCGGCTGCCCGCTGCGGTGGCCGACGCGGCCATCCGGAGCTGGAACGAGCTGCCCCGGTCGCTGCGGTTCGCCGCCGCGTCCGCGCAGCGGGGACGGCCCCGGCCCGGGGTCGTGACGAAGGCCTTCGACGACGTGATCGACACGATGGACCGCGCACGACGGGAGGAACGGTCGTGAGAAGCGAGAAGAACACCATGTACGACTGGTTCGCCGCCTCGGTGGACCGGTACGCCGACCGGCAGCCGGCGCTGGAGGTGGCCGGCGAGACGTTAGGGTACGCCGAACTCGACGACGTCGCCGGCCGGGTGGCCGCCGAACTGGTCGCGCACAACGGCGGCGTACCCGGGCGGGTCGGCCTGCTGTCGGCCCGCAACCTGCTCGCCTACGCGGGGTACCTGGCCGTGCAGCGCCTCGGCGCCACCGTGGTGCCCCTCAATCCCGCCTTCCCGGTGGGCCGGCACGCGGCGGTCGCCCGGGAGGGCGGGCTCGACCTGGTCCTCGCCGACACGGCGGTGCTGGAGCCGGACTCGCTGCCGGTGCCGACGCTGCGCATCGACGGCGCCGTGTCCGGGCTGCGCGCCGGTGCGGTGCCGGGACTGCCGCCGTCGTCGGCCGGCCCGGACAGCCTCGCCTACATCCTGTTCACGTCCGGCTCGACCGGGCAGCCCAAGGGCGTACCGATCATGCACCGCAACGTCACCGCGTACCTCGACCACGTCGTCCCGCGCTACCGGCTCGGGCCGGACGCCCGCGTCTCGCAGACGTTCGACCTCACCTTCGACCCGTCGGTGTACGACCTCTTCGCCGCCTGGGGATCCGGGGCGACGCTGGTCGTGCCGAGCCAGCAGGACCTGCTCTCGCCGGTGCGGTTCGTCAACCGGACCCGGATCACCCACTGGAACTCGGTGCCGTCGGTGGTGTCCATCGCGACCCGCCTGCGTGCGCTGGTGCCGGGCAGCATGCCGACCCTGCGGTGGAGCCTGTTCTGCGGCGAGGCGTTCACCCTCACCCAGGCGTCGGCCTGGCACGCCGCCGCGCCGAACAGCGTGCTGGAGAACATCTACGGCCCGACGGAGAACACCGTCACCTGGACCGAGTTCCGGTTGCCGCAGCGGGAGGAGCAGTGGCCGAGGCCGGCCAACGGCACGGTGCCGATCGGCACCCCGTACCCGGGGCAGGAACACCTGGTCCTGGACGAGGACGGGTTCCCGACCGACGACGGCGAGCTGTGCGTGCGCGGCCCGCAGCGGTTCCCCGGCTATCTCGACCCGGCGAACAACACCGGCCGGTTCGTGGCGTACGACGGCCGGCGGGCCACCGTCTACGACGGTTCCGTCCCGTTGACCGCCGCGCACTGGTACCGCACGGGGGACCGGGTGGGCGTCCTCGACGGGGAACTGGTGCACCTCGGGCGGCTCGACCACCAGATCAAGATCCGGGGGTACCGGGTGGAGCTGGGCGAGATCGAGTGCGCGTTGCGCGAGCAGCCCGGCGTACGCGAGGCGGTCGTGCTGGCGCGACCGGGCCGCGACGGCGAGATCCTGCTGGAGGCGGTCTACACGGGTTCGCCGGGGCAGCCGGAGCACCTGCTCGGCGCGCTGCGTACGCGGCTGCCCCGCTACATGGTGCCGCGGACCATCCGGGTCCTGGACGAGTTCCCGCTCAACCCCAACGGCAAGGTCGACCGGTCGGCGCTGGCCAATGTGGTCTCCGCTCCGGTCGGCGGATGAGGAGCGGGAGAGATGAACGAGTTGTCGACAGGCGTGCTCGACGGCGTGGACGTGTCCGCGTTCCGCCGGACCATGTCGCGGTTTCCCACCTTCGTCACGGTGATCACCGCGGCGACCCCGGACGGACCGGTCGGCTGCACCGCGACGGCCGTGCTGTCGCTGTCCCTGGAGCCGCCGACGATGGTGGTGTCCCTGCGCACGGCCGGCCACACCCTCGCCGACATCCTGCGGGCCGGGATGTTCGGCGTGAACGCGCTGGCCTGGCAGCAGCGGGAGCTGATCCGCCGGTTCGCCACCGGCCGCCCGGACCGGCGCTTCGACGGGGTGCCGTACACGGTGTGGGACGACGTGCCGGTGCTCGACGGCGCCTCGGCCACGGTGGTCTGCCGGCTGCGGGAGACCGTGTCGTTGCTCGACCACACGCTGCTGGTGGGCACGGTCGCGCGGACCGGAACCGGCGCCACCGACCCGCTGGTCCTGCTCGACGGCGAGTCGCAGGTCGCGGTCGCCTCGGCCGCGTGGTCCGAGGGAGGAGCCCGATGAGCACCATGGTTCGCGGTGCCGACGCACCGCTGTCACCGTCGGCGCCGCCGCGGCCCGCCGGCCCTCGGCACGGCCCGGACGAGAAACTGCACGAGTTCCTGCTGGCGGCGGCCCGCACGACGCCGGACGCGCCGGCGGTGGTCGAGTGCACCGGCGACGGCGACCCGCGGGTCGTGTCGTACCGGGAACTCGAACGGCTGGTGCGCGACTACGCCGGGACGCTGGACCGGCTCGGGCTCGACATCGGCGACCGGGTGATCCTGGAGTCGGACACGTCGGCGTGCGCCATCGCGGCGTTCGTCGCCTGCTCGTCGCTGGGGCTGACCTTCGTGCCGGTCAGTCCCGAGGCGCCGGACCAGCGGCTGGGGTTGATCATCGACACCACCCGGGCGGCGCTGTTCCTCCAGGCGTCGCACGGGCGGCGGGAGGCCGTTGCGGCGTCGGTCGGCACCGCCCGGTTCGGCCCGTCCGGGCTGGTGGTCGAGCGGGCGCCGCAGGCGCGGCACCGCCACCGGCGGGAACTGACCGACACCGACACCGCCTACATGATCTTCACCTCGGGTACGACGGGCCGGCCCAAGGGGGTGGTGATGAGTCACCGCGCGGTGGTGTCGTTCTACCGGGGCATGCTGCGGCACGGCATCGTGGACAGCTCGGACCGGGTCGCCACCACGTCCCCGCTCCAGTTCGACTTCTCGCTGCTCGACATCGGGCTGGCGCTCGGCAGCGGCGCCGCGGTCGTGCCCGTGCCGCGTGCGTCGCTGCGCTGGCCGAGCCGGTTCCTGCGGGTGCTGCGCGACACCGGGGCGACCCAGGTCGACGGGGTGCCGTCGATCTGGCGGCAGGCCCTGCGGCACCTGCCGGAGCGGCTGGCCGAACTGGACCGGGTGCGCGGAGTGCTGTTCTGCGGGGAGGACTTCCCGCTGCCGGAGCTGCGACAGCTGCAACGGCTGCTGCCGTCGGCCCGGATCGTCAACTGCTATGGCGCCACCGAGTCGATGGCGTGCTCGTTCACCGACGTGCCGAACCCGCTCCCGGAGGGGCTGGCCAGGCTCTCCATCGGGTTCGCGCATCCCGGTGCCGAGATGATGATCGTCGACTCCGACGGCGATCCGATCGAGGCCCCGGACGTCGTCGGCGAGATCCACCTGCGCAGCCCCGCGCTGTTCACCGGATACTGGGACGACCCGGAGGCCAGCGCGCGTGCGCTGGTGCCCGACCCGGTCGACCCGCGGTCGGGGCAGCGGGTGTTCCGCAGCGGTGACCTCGCCTACCGTGGCCCCGGCGGCGAGCTGTACTTCTGTGGCCGGGCGGACTCCCAGGTGCAGATCCGCGGCAACCGGGTGGAGCTGGGCGAGGTGGAGCACCGACTGCTGGAGTTCCCCGGCGTGACGGCCGCGGCGGCGCTGGTGGTGCGGCGGCCGGACGCGGACCCGGAACTGCGGGCGTTCGTGGTGTCGGCGACGGCCACCGGTGGGCAGGCGGCGTCGGTGGTGGAGGCCGAGTTGGGCCAGTTCTGCCAGGCGACGTTGCCGGGCTACATGGTGCCCGGCCGGATCGGTCTGGTGGACGAGATGCCGGTGACCCCGAACGGCAAGATCGATCGGGTCGCGTTGGCGGCCAGGTCGGGGCCGTAGTCACCGCGATTCGGCAGTGCTTCCGGCGGACCCCGGTCGCCGTCGCGCATCCGGGGTCCGCGCCACCGAAGATGTTGGACAATGCACAATGGGACGGATCGCGTGAGATGAAGGGATGCGTCACGAATGGCGGGCGGTGACGCTTCGGCCGCCCGGCGACCGGGCGCCGGCGTGGTGGCGATCGGCATCGACCACGTGCGACTGAGCTACCACTATCTCGACTGTGCCGACCTCGATGGCTACGCCTCGCTGTTCGACGACGACGCCATCCTCTACCGACCCCACGGTGGGCACATCCGGGGTGGCCGGGAGGTCGGGGAGTTCCGGTCACGCCAGCTACGCGCCTGGGGGGCCAGGCACGCGCTGGTCGACGTCCTCGCGGTCGAGTCGCAGGTCGTCGCGATCGGCCGGCTGGTCCGCGACCGGCCCGGCGCGGACGCGGGCGACATCGAGCTGGCCGACGTCTTCACGATCTCACCGGAGGGTCTGCTCCTGACGCAGAAGACGTACTTCTTCGTGGACCTGGACGGCTGGGAGCTGCCCGGCTGGCACGGGTGAGGGTGGTTGTCCGGACGACGGTCGGGCGGAGCTCGGCGGTAACCGGCATTCATCGACCAACGGTAATCCGAAGGTGACGGCTAGCATGGACGGTGCGCGGTGCGTCGCCGTGCGTCGCCGCGTAACTGCCCAGTTCGGCGGCCCACGGGGGCGCGGGGGAGGTGACTGATGGCGTGAACGTGGCAGGGGGCATGCCGGAGGGCGCGCCAACCTATCGGATCCTCGGCGCGATCGAGGTGGTCAACGGACCCCAGCGGGAGTTCCGGGCACCGCGGGGGCGCCAGCAGATCGTGCTCGGGGCGTTGCTGCTGGAGGCGAACCGGGTCGTCAGCATCGAGCACCTGATCGACGCGATCTGGGACGACGATCCGCCCCCGACCGCCCGCACCCAGGTGCAGATCTGCGTCTCGGCTCTGCGTACCAGCCTGACCAAGATCGGCTGCGGCGAGGTCATCGTCACCCGGGTGCCCGGCTACCTGCTGCTGGCGAGCGACGAGCAGGTCGACTTCCGGGTGTTCCACCGACTGGTCGACGAGTCCGCGAACCTCGACCGGGCCGGTCGGCTGGCCGAGGCGGCGCAGGTCGCCCAACGCGCGGCCGACCTGTGGCGGGGGCCGGCGTTGAGCGGCACCACCAGCCGGATCCTCCAGGCGAAGGCGGCCCAGCTCGACGAACAGCGACTCAGCCTCCGCGAAACCCACCTCGACCTGCGGCTGCGGCTCGGTGAGCACCACGATCTCATCGGCACGCTGCGGGCCCTGGTCGACGAGCACCCGCTGCGGGAACGGCTGCGGGCGTGGCTCATGCTCGCCCTCTACCGGGCCGGGCGGCAGGCGGAGGCGCTCGAGACCTACCGCGTCGGCCGGGAACTGCTGATCGACCAGCTCGGTCTGGAACCGAGCGACGAGCTGCGGGAGCTGGAGGGCGCGATCCTCGGCCAGGACCCGGCCCTGCGCCTCGACCAGTCGAAGGCGGTGCCCGCCCGCCCGGCCGAGACCGAGATCGTCACGCCGTGCCAGCTTCCCGCGGACATCACCGACTTCACCGGCCGGTCGGCCCTGATCGCCGAGATCGAGGCACCGCTGCTGGACCCGGCCGGCAGACGGGGGTCGCGGGTGGTCGTGCTCGTCGGCAAGCCCGGCTCGGGCAAGAGCGCGCTCGCCGTGCACCTGGCCCACCGCCTCCGCCGGCACTTCCCGGACGGTCAGCTCTACTGCGACCTCGGTGGCACCCGCGCCTACCCGGCCAGCCCCGAGGATGTGGCCGGCCAGTTCCTCCGCGCCCTCGGCATCCCCGGGTCCGCCATCCCCGACACGCTCGACGAGCGGGCCGAGCTGTTCCGGCGGCTGGTCGCCGGCCGGCGTCTCCTGGTCGTGCTCGACGATGCCGCGTCCGAGCGACAGGTCCAGCCGCTGCTGCCCGGCGGTGCCAGCGCGGTGGTGGTGACCAGCCGGGCCCGGTTCGCCGGGCTGGCCGGGACGCGTCCGCTCGACGTGGACGTCTTCGAGCCCGACGAGGCGATCGGCATGCTCGGCGCGGCAATCGGCGAGAGGCGCCTCGCCGGCGAACGCGTCGCCGCCGACGCGCTGATCCGCATGGTCGGTCGGCTGCCGCTGGCCCTGCGCATCGTCGCCGCCCGGCTCGCCGCCCGTCCACACTGGTCGCTGGCCTGGATGCTGGAGCGGCTGTCCGACGAACGCCGTCGACTCGACGAACTCGCCCACGGCGAGTTGGTGGTCCGCGCCAGCCTGGCGTTGACCTACGACGGGCTGGACCCGCAGGCCCGTCAGCTGTTGCGCTGGCTCAGCCTGCTCGACGGGCTGAGCTTTCCGCCCTGGGTCGCCGCCGCCCTGCTCGACACCGACGTGTTCCCTGCGGCCGACCTGCTGGAGCTGCTGGTCGACGCCCAGATGCTCGAGGTGGCGGCGATCGACCTCACCGGCAACCCCCGGTTCAAGCTGCACGACCTCATCCGCCTGTTCGCCCGCGAGCACCTGGAACAACAGGAGGAGTTGGTGGAGCGGCGGGCCGCGGTCAGCCGGGTCGTCGGCGGCTGGCTGGGCATGGCCGACGAAGCGCACCGCCGTATCTACGGCGGCGACTTCACCATCCTGCATGGCAGGGCGCCGCGCTGGGACCTCTCGCAGCTCCACGTCGACCGCGCGCTCGCCGACCCGCTCGTCTGGCTCGAATCCGAGCACAACAACCTCTGCGCGGCGGTGACGCTGGCCGCCGAAGCCGGTCTGGACGAGGCGTGCTGGGATCTCGCGACCACCCTGGTCTCGCTGTTCGAGGCGCGCGGCTACTTCGACGACTGGGAGCGGACCCACCTGCGGGCGCTCGACGTCGTACGCGAAGCCGGCAACCGGCGGGGTGTCGCCGTACTCATGTGTTCGCTCGGCTCGCTCCACCTCACCCGGGGCCAGCCGGCCGCCGCCGAGCAGCGGCTGCGTCCGGCGTTGGACGCGTTCGTCGCACTCGGCGACGCGCACGGGAGCGCGCTGGCGCTGCGCAACCTGGCCCTGCTCGCCCAGCGGCGTGGCGACGCCGACGAGGCGGTGCGGCTCTACCGGTCGGCGCTGGAGGGCTTCGGGCAGGCCGGCGACCCGGTAGGCCAGGCGCACGTGCTCGTGCACATGGCCCGGATCGACCTGGACCGCGACCAGCCGGAGGCGGCGGGCCGGCACCTCGAGGAGGCGGAGGCCGCCTGCCGGGACGTCGGCGGCCAGCGGGTCCGGATGCAGATCCGCTACATGCAGAGCGAGCTGATGGTGCGTCGGCACCGATTCCAGGAGGCGGCGGAGGTGCTGAGCGGGTTGCTGGAGGCGGTACGGCTGGAGCGGGACATCGTCGGGCAGTCCCGGATCCTGCATCAGCTCGGGCTGGTCCGGATCCGGCTCGGCGAGCCCGACGCGGCACACCTGCTGCTGTGTGAGGCGCTGGCCCTGCGCGAGCAGTGCCTCGACCCCGTCGGCGCCGAGGAGACCCGCGCGGTGCTGGCCACGCTGCCGGCACCGGCCGACGGACAGCCGCCCGCGCGGGGCGCCGCCCGGGGCCCGCTGCACTTCGCCGAGCTGGACTGACCGCGCGGCTGGCCATCCGCCGATATGGACTGACCGTCCGCCGGGATCGGGGCCGTCAGCACGGGCTGGTCGCCTGCTCACGAACCACCTGCACGGCGGCCGAGACGAGCGAGTCCAACGCCGGGTTCGCGCCGCCGTCCCGTCGCCAGACCACCTGGGTGAACGCCTCGAACGTCGGGGTCCAGTCGATCCGGCGGAGCCGGCCGTCGACCAGTTCGCGGGCCACCGTCACCTCCGGCACCAGGGCCATGCCCATGCCGAGGGTCACGCTCTGCTTGACCGCGTCGATCGAGTCCAGCTCGAACACGCGACGCCGGTCGTCGTGCCCGGACAGGCCGATGCTGTCCTCGAACTGCCGGTGATAGCGGGCGCCGCCGTCGGCCCGGATCAGCGCGGCGCTGCACAGGTCCTCGTTGGTGACCTGGTGCCGGTTGACCAGCAGATGATCACGGTTGGCCACCAGCACCAGCGGCTCGGCGCACAGCACCCGCGTCTCCAGGCCCTCGTGCCGCGTCATCGGGTCGACGATGAACGCGCAGTCGAGGCGACCGTCCCGAACCTCGCTGAGCGTGTCGCCGGCGGGGGAGGAGCGGGTGGAGATCAGCACCTTGGGGTAGCGCCGGTAGAGGTACTCGATCAGCGGGAGGAGCCGGTAGCAGGTGAGGCTCTCCACCGTGCCGACGTCGACCCGGCCGTGCGGCTGCCCGCCGGAGGCGACGGCCCGCCGGGCCCGCCCGGTCAGCGCGACGATCTCCCGCGCGTAGGGCAGCAGTTCGACGCCGGCCGCGGTCGGCCTGATGCCGCCGGGCAGCCGCTCGAGGAGGGTGGTGCCCAGGCCCTGCTCCAGGGTCTTGATCCGGGTGGTCACCGTCGGCTGGGACAACCTCAGCCTGGCTGCCGCCCGCGTGAAGCTGCCGATGTCCACCACGGTGATGAAGGCGTCGAGCTGGGGTGTGTCCACGGCGCAACCTCCCGAGCGGTCCCGATGTTCCTCCTCCAAGGATCTGGAGTCCGTTATCGCGCGGCTATCACGGCACCAGCCCGGTGCCGATAGCGGAGCCGATAGGGGCGGCCCGGCGCGCGATAGCTGCCCGATGCCACCGGTTCCTAACGTGGTGGCATCGATACCGGCACGACGGGCCGGGCCACTTTCGACAGCAGAGGCGGCAAGTGATGCGAACCATCAAGTTCACCTTCGTGGCCATCGTCAGCGGCGTCACCTTCGCCTTCGGTCTGATCTCCACCACGGGCCTGCAGGCGGTGACCTCGGGGAACGTCACCACGGTCGACACCCACGCGGTCGCCGTCCCGGGCCCCGAGGGCGACACCCCGTGGCCGCTTCCCTCGGCCAGCCCGGTCCCGGGCGGCCTGGCCGGCGCGTGACCGACACCATGGCCCGCCTTCCCGGGCTGCTGGAGCCGGACCGTGGAAACCATTCGCGTCCGCTCGCCCCGCCCGGTACGGTCTCGGGCGTGCTCCCGCTGCGGGGAGCCCAGGGGCGTCCCGCAGCCGCTCGGCAGTTCCGCCACGCAGAGTAGGTCTCGTCAATGGCATGTCGGATCAGTGAACTCGTGCTCAGTTGCCGCGACCCCGAGTTGCTGGCGCGGTTCTGGTGCGAGGTCCTGGACTTCGTGGTGCTCGACCGCGAAGGGGACGGCAGCATCGAGATCGGCCCGCGCGAAGGGTTCGGCGGCCCGCAGCCGACGATCATCCTCAGCCCCACCGACGAGCCGGAGCAGGCGAAGCCCCGGCTGCACATCGACGTCAACGCCACCGACCGCGAGCAGGACGCCGAGCTCGAACGCCTGCTGAAGCTCGGGGCGCGCCGGGCCGACATCGGCCAGAGCGGCGAGGAGCCCTGGCACGTCCTCGCCGATCCCGAGGGCAACGAGTTCTGCCTGCTCAAGGCCCGCCTCAAGCCGCTCTGACGGCGCCGCGCCCCGCTGCGTTCTCGCTGCGCCGTGCAGCCGAACGAGCGGGCGGGGCGCGCCTCGCCCGGGCAGCGCCCAAGGCCGCCCGGTGCGAAGGCGCGCCCCGCACCGGTCAGGTGGTCGTGCAGGTGAGGTTCGTCGGCGGGTTGTTGGTGCCGTTCGTCGTGGCGATGAAGCCGAACGTGGTGGAGGCACCCGCGGCCAGCGCCCCGTTGTAGTCGACGTTGCGCACCGTCACGTTGGCTCCGCTCTGGGTGTGCGAGCCGCTCCAGATCTGGTTGATGACCTGTCCGTTGGGGAATGTCCAGGAGACGGTCCAGCCGCGGATCGCGGTCGCGCCGGCGGTGACGGTGACCTCGCCCTGGAAGCCGCCCGACCAGGACCCTGTCACCGCGTACGTCGCCCGCGCCCCGGACGACGGGGGCGAGCTCGTCGGGGGCGGGGTGGGCGTCGGTGACCCGGTGGGCGTGGTGGTGGGAGTGGGGGTGGGGGTCAGGGTCGGCGACGGCGTCACGCCGGGCCGCGCCGCGCGGTAGGTGTGGCCGGCCCGGACGCTGAGTTGGACGACGTCCGTCTCCGGACGGGTGGCGGCCGGCGTGCTGCCGTCGGTGACGTCGACGAGGGTGAAGCTGCCGGTGAGGAGCCGGGCGCGCAGCCGCAACGTGCTGTCGCGGTCGGCCTGGATGCTGATCTCGTCGATCTGGCTGTTGGTCCAGGCCACGCCGACGGTGTATCCGCCTCGGCCGCGCAGGCCCGCGACCTGCCCGGTGGGCCACGCCGTCGGCAGCGCGGGCAGCACGTGCAGTTCGCCGGTATGGCTGTGCAGCAGCATCTCGGCGATGCCGGAGGTGGCCCCGAAGTTGCCGTCGATCTGGAACGGCGGGTGCAGGTCGAACATGTTCGGCGCGAGCCGGTCGGTGCGCACCAGGTCCTTGAGGAGCTTGTGGGCGCGGGCGGCGTCCTCCAGCCGGGCCCAGAAGTTGATCTTCCAGGCGAGGGACCAGCCGGTGCCGTCGTCGCCGCGCAGCTCCAGGGTCTTGCGGGCGGCCTCGTGCAGGGCCGGGGTGCCGCGCTTGGTGATCTGGTTGCCGGGGTGCAGGCCGTACAGGTGGGAGACGTGCCGGTGGGTTCGCTCGGTCTCGACCCAGTCGGCGAGCCACTCCTGCACGTTGCCGCGCGAGCCGACGCGGCTCGGGGGCAGCCGGTCCTTGGCGGTGCGCACCTGGGACCGGAAGGTGGTGTCGACGCCGAGCGTCTCGCTGGCCCTGGCCGCGGCGTCGAACAGGTCGCGCAGGATCTGGTTGTCCATCGTGGGGCCCGCGCAGACGCTGACGTTCGCGTGGTGGGCGAGTTCCGGCGAGTTCGAGGGGTTCGTGACCAGGTAGCCGAGCGTCGGATGGGCGACCAGGGTGTCGAGGAAGAACTGCGCGGCACCCTTCAGGGCCGGGTAGTTGGTCTGGAGGAGCCCGAGGTCGCCGGTGAACAGGTAGTGCTCCCAGACGAGCGTGGCCAGCCAGGCGCCGCCGGTCTGCCACATGCCCCAGAATGCCCCGTCGACGACCGACGCGCCCCGCCACGCGTCCGTGTTGTGGTGGGTGACCCAGCCGCCGGCGCCGTACTGGGCCTGGGCGACGCGCGCGCCGGTCACCGCCAGGTCCTTGATCATCTCGAAGACCGGCAGGAAGCACTCGGACAGGTTCGTCGTGTCGGCGGGCCAGTAGTTCATCGGCAGGTTGGCGTTGATCGTGTACTTCGAGTCCCACGACGGTGCCAGGGAGTCGTTCCAGATCCCCTGGAGGTTCGCCGGCTGGGTGCCCGGCCGCGAGGAGGAGATCAGCAGGTAGCGCCCGAACTGGAAAAGCAGCGCGGAGAACTGCGGATCGTCGGTGCTTCCGTGCTGCGCGATCCGCACGTCGGTCGGCTGGTCGGCCGCGGCCGTGCGCCCCAGGTCGATCGTCACCCGGTTGAACAGCGCCTGGTAGTCGGCGACGTGGCGGCTGCGCAGCTGGTCGATGGCCATGCCCTTGGCGGCGTTCAGCCGGGTGCGCGCGATGCCCTGGTAGTCGCCGTTGACGGTGCGGTAGTTGACGTAGCTGGACCCGATCGAGATCAGCAGGGTCACGCTCGTCGCCCCGGAGACCCGCAGGGAGCCCCCGGAGCTGCTGACCGTGCCGCCCGTCGCGACGGCGTGGGCCAGGCCGAGGAAGCGCACCGACCCGTTGATGCCCTCCATGTTGCCGGAGATGCCGTCGACGGCGATGGTGGTGGCGTCCGGGCTCGACATGGTCGTCCGTTGCGGACTGTCGAAGGTGGCGGTGAACGTGATCGAGTTGGCGCGGTCGGCGGTCAGCCGCAGCACGATCACCTGGTCGGGGGCGCTGGCGAACACCTCACGCTGATAGCGGACACCGCCCAGCACGTACGTCGTGGTGACGGTGGCGGTGGTGAGGTCGAGGGTGCGGTTGTACTGCGACACGCCGCTGGCCGAGCCGAAGGCGAGCCGCAGGTTGCCCACGGTCTGGTAGGCGAGCTGACCACCCGGCGTCCCCATCATCGTCTGGTTGATCAGGTCCTGCGCCGAGGACCACTGGTCGGCGAAGACGCGTCGGCGGATCTCGGCCAGGTTGGCCGCGCCCCGGGTGTTGGCGGAGTCGTACGGGCCGCCGGCCCAGACGGTGTCCTCGTTGAGCTGCAACCGCTCGGTGTCGACGTTGCCGAAGACCATGGCGCCGAGGCGCCCGTTGCCGATGGGCAGCGCGCGCAGCCAGTCGGTGCCGGCCCCCTCGTCGTACCACAGGGCCATGTCGCCCGCGGCCAGCACCTGCGGCGGCGCCGCCGAGTCGGCGCGGGCGACGGCGTTCCACGCGGCCGGCACCAGCGCGGCCCCGGCCCCCACCGCCCCGGCCTTGAGCACGTTCCTTCGTGTCACTTCAGACATGATCTCTCCAGTTCACGCGGATCAGAGGCTGACGCAGGTGAGGGACGGCGTCGTCGGCGGGCCGCCGGCCATGACACCGAAAGCCGGGTACGCGCCGACGGGTCACTGCCGTGCCGGGCCGGCCCGGCACGGCACGGTGATCAGGTCAGCGTGAGGATCGACGCTGTTAGCGTTAACAGGATGCCGCCCGGCAGCCGGACGCCGCCACGTGCCGATTGTCTGCCGGCGCCCGAGCTCCCGACGGCGCGCCAGCTTTGCCCATATGGACTGTCGTGGATGCAAGCGCCCGCCGTCAAGATATGACGATCAGGTTTCGCGAGAGTTGTCCCGGCGTCCCCGGGTTGAGTCCGGTGGCGGTTTCTCGTAGCATCCAGTTTCCGAAATGTTATCGCGAACATTTTCGAAGGTGGTGTTCGTGTCCGCACGCTCGTCCGCCGACCCGCACTACCGCAACCCGGTCGTCCCCGGCTTCTATCCCGACCCGAGCGTCTGCCGCGTCGGCGAGGACTACTACCTGGTCTGCTCCAGCTTCGAGTACTTCCCGGGCGTCCCCATCCTGCACAGCCGGGACCTGGTCAACTGGCGACAGATCGGCAACGTCCTCGACCGCCCGAGCCAGCTCGAACTCCCCCCGGACACCGCGGCCTCCCAGGGCATCTACGCCCCGACCATCCGGCACCACGACGGCCGGTTCTGGGTGGTCACCACCAACGTCAGCCTGGGCCGACACCTCATCGTCACCGCGCAGGACCCCACCGGCCCGTGGTCCGACCCGGTCCACCTCGACCTGCCCCACGTCGACCCGTCGCTGGCCTGGGACGACGAGGGAAACTGCTGGCTGACCACCTCGGGGGTGAAGTCCTACCGGATCGACCCGGAAACCGGCCAGGTGCTGGAGGGGCCGATTCCCCTGTGGTCGGGCACCGGCGGCCAGTACCCCGAGGCCCCGCACCTCTACCGGATCGACGGCTGGTGGTACCTGCTGCTCTCCGAGGGTGGCACGCACACCGGCCACGCCGTCTCCGTCGCCCGGTCGCGCAGCCCCCGGGGGCCCTTCGAACCCGCACCGACCAACCCGATCCTCACCCACCGGGGCAGCAACCTCCCGGTGCAGGCCACCGGGCACGCCGACCTGGTCCAGGCCGTCGACGGCAGCTGGTGGATGATCCTGCTCGGCATCCGGGCCAAGGGCCAGTGGCCGCCCTATCACGTCCTCGGCCGCGAGAGCTTCCTTGTGCCCGTGCGCTGGGTCGACGGGTGGCCCGTCGTCGACCCCGTCCGGGAGATCACCGCCGCGCCGGCCGGCAGCGCCCCGGCGCTCGCGGCCCCGGCCGACCCGGGCGCGTACCGCGACGACTTCGACGCGGCCGTCCTCGCCCCCGGCTGGATCTCGCCGCGCTCCCGGCCCGGCGCCGCCTGGTCGCTGACCGCGCGGCGCGGCTGGCTCACCCTGAACGCCACGGGGACGACGTTGGACCGCGCCGGCGCGACGATCGTGGCCACCCGGCAGCGGCACCACGACTGCCGCGCCGGCGCGCGCGTAGACCCGGGCGGCGGCACCGCCGGGCTCACCCTCCGCATCGACGAGGCGCACAACTACGACCTGGAGGTCCGGGACGACACCGTGCGGGTCGTCGGCCGGGTCGGCCCGTTCCGGCAGGTCTTCGCCACGCTCGCCGTACCCCGTGGGCCGCTCGTCCTGACGATCGCCACCCGCACCCGCGACCTCCACCCGCCGACCGTGACCTGCGCCGCCGACCTGGCGGCCGAGGCCGCACCCTTCGGCGTACGCGCCGCCGCCTGCGACATGGTCGCCTTCGAGGTGGAGACCCCCGAAGGCCCCCGCGTGCTGGCCGAGCTCGATGGGCGCTACCTGTCCACCGAGGTCGCGGCCGGCTTCACCGGCCGGGTCATCGGCATCTACGTCACCGAGGGCAGCGCCCAGTTCGACTGGTTCGACTACCGCCCGGCGGACTGAGCGCGGCCGGCGGACCGATCGCGGCTGGCCTGCGCGCGTGACCGCCGCCCGGAGCCTCCCCGGTCTCCGGACGGCGGTGGCCGCTCAGCAGATGATCCGCAGCGGCTGCTCCAGGATCCCGACGAACGCCCGCATCCACTGCGCGGCGAGCGCACCGTCGATCGCCCGGTGGTCGACCGAGAGGGTCACCCGCAGCACGGTGGCGACGGCGAGGTCACCGGCGTCGGTGACGACCGGCTCCCGGCGGGCCGCGCCGACGGCGAGGATCGTCGCCTGGGGCGGGTTGAGGATGGCGCTGAACTCCTCGGTGCCGTACATGCCGAGGTTGGTGACGGTGGCGCTGCCGCCCTCCAGCTCGTGCTGGCGCAGCGCGCCGCGCGTGGCGCGGTCGGCGAAGTCGCGGATGGCGGCGGCCACCCCGGACACGCTCATCCGGTCGACCCCCCGCAGTACCGGGGTGACCAGGCCGCCCACGGTGGCGACGGCGATGCCGAGGTCGACCCCGGGGAACACCCGCATCCCGTCGTCGGTCCACCCGACGTTGACCTGCGGCACCGCCAGATGCGCCTGGGCGACCGCCTTGACGACCAGGTCGTTGACCGAGATCTTCACCGGGGCGGCGGCGTTGAGTTCGGTGCGGAGCGCGAGCAGCGCGTCGACCCGGGCGCTGCCGCGCAGGTAGAAGTGCGGCACGGTGGACTTGCTCTCGGCCAGCCGCCGCGCGATGGCCCGACGAAGCCGGGAGTGCGGCACCAGGGCGTCGTCCCCGCCGGGCGTTCCCGGTGCGCCCAGCGGGCCGGGCGCAGCCGGCGCGGACACCGGCCCGGGAGACCGGTCGGCCGGCGCGGACACCGGCGCGGCCCCGGCGGGCGGGCGATCGACCGGTGGGGCGGGGGAGGCGGCGGTCGGTGCGGTCGCCGGAACCGCAGCGCGGGCGGCGGCGATCGCCGCCGCCACGTCGGCCCGGACCACCCGCCCCTGCGGGCCGCTGCCGCGCAGGGTGTCGAAGGGGATGCCTGCCTCGCGGGCCATCTTGCGGGCCAGCGGGCTGGCGAACATCCGGCCGGCTCCCCCGGTGCCGGTCGTGGGGCCCCCGGCGGGCACGGGCACCGCCGTGGTGCCGGCCGGTCCCGGTGCGGCGGTCGCCGTTGGGGCGGGTGCGGGTTCCGGTGCCGGTTCGACCGTGGGCGCGGTGCCGAGGCCGAGGCGGGCGAGGGCGGCGCCGACGTCGCCCACCACCTCGCCGGGGGCCGCGATCAAAGCGATCGGGTCGCCGACCCCGACGTTGGCACCCTCGGGCACCAGGAGGCGGACGACCGCGCCCGGCGCGGGCGCCTCGACGTCGACCACCGCCTTGGCGGTCTCGATGGTGGCGATCACGTCGCCGGCGGCGAACTCGTCGCCCTCGGCGACCGGCCACCCGGCCAGGACGGCCTCCTCGGTGTTGGCCGCGATCTCGGGCATGCGCAGCAGGTCAGCCATTGGTGCCACCGTCCGTGAGCGTGGTGAGGCCGCGTACGACGTCGGCGACGTCGGCGATGGCGGCGCGCTCCAGCACCTTGCTGATGCTGGGGGAGGCGACGCCGCCGGTGACGCGTTCGATCGGCGCGTCGAGCCAGTCGAAGTAGCGGCGCTGGATCTCGTCGGCCAGCCAGCCGCCGTACGAGGTGCCCAGTGCCCCCTGCTCGGCGATGAGCACCCGGTTGGTCCTGCGGACGCTCGCGCCGATCGTGTCCCAGTCGATGCTGGCCCGGTCGAGCCAGCGCAGGTCGATCACCTCGGCGTCGATGCCGGTGCGGTCGACCGCCGTGAGCACCCGGTCGGTCATCGCCAGGTAGGTGAGCACGGTGGCGGCCGAGCCGGTACGCCGTACCGCGGCCCGCCCGACCGGCAGGCAGTAGTCCCAGTCCTGGGTCGGCCCCTCGCCGGTGCCGGTGTAGAGGTCGACGTGCTCCAGCACCACGACCGGGTCGGCGCAGCGCAGCGCGGCGTTCATCAGGCCCACGTAGTCGAAGGGGGTGGAGGGGGCGACGATGCGCCAGCCGGGGGCGGTGGCGAAGACGCCCGCCGGGTCCATCGAGTGCTGGGAGCCGTAGCCCGTGCCCATGGCGACCTTGGCGCGCAGCACGAACGGCACCGCGTCGTCGCCGCCGAACATGTGCCGGGCCTTGCCGATCTGGTTGAAGATCTGGTCGGCGGCGACCCACATGAAGTCGGCGTACATGAACTCCACGACGGGCCGGAACCGGCCGTCGAGCGCCAGCCCGCCGCCCAGGCCAGCGAAGGCGTTCTCGCTGATCGGGGTGCCGAGCACCCGGTCCGGGTAGCGGTCGGCGAGCCCCCGGGTGGCGCCGTTGGTGCCCCCGGCGAGGCGGTGCACGTCCTCGCCGAGGACCACGACGCGCTCGTCGGCGGCCATCCGGCGGTCCATCACCCCGGCGACGGCGTCGATGAACTTCATCGGCGCGGTGACGCCGTACCCGTCGCGGTCGACGGTGCGGGCGTCGGCGAACTCCGACAGGTCGCCGCGCACGCCGACGTCGACGAACGCCGGGTCGGGCCACTCGGCGGGGCGGATGCGCCGCTCCTGCGGCTTGCCGCCGGGGGTCGGTTCGAGCAGCAGGTCGCCGGTGTCGGTGAGGAGCTGCTTGGCCCGCGCCACGGTGGCCCGCTGCTGCTCGGGGGAGAGGATGCCCCGCCGGGCCAGGTGCCCTTCGAGCTGGTCGATCGGGTCCCGGGCCCGCCAGGCGTCCTCCTCCTGGCGGGTGCGGTAGCGGAACGCGCTGCCCGGGAAGGGGCCGTTCTGGTGGTAGTAGCGGTAGACGTCGGCCTCCACCAGGGTCGGGCCCGCCCCGGCCCGCATGTGCTCGACCGCCTCCCGCATCGCCAGGTGGACGGCGAGCACGTTCATGCCGTCCACCCGGTAGCTGCGGATGCCGAAGCCGGGGCCCCGGGCGGACAGGCGCGGCTCGGCGGTCGACTCCTCGACGGTGGTGGACACCGCGTAGTGGTTGTTCTCGACGAAGAAGCAGACGGGCAGCCGCCAGGCGGCGGCCAGGTTGAACGTCTCCAGGGTCGAGCCGATGTTGATCGCGCCGTCGCCGAAGTAGGTCACCGCCACGGAGTCGGTGCCGGCCCGGCGGTGCGCCCACGCGCTGCCGGCGGCGAGCGGGACGCCGCCGCCGACGATGGCGTTCGTGCCGATGGCCCCGGCCTGCTTCCACTGCAGGTGCATCGAGCCGCCCCGGCCGTGGCTCCAGCCCCGGTCCAGGCCGCAGATCTCGGCGAGGGTACGCAGCACGACGTCGCGCACCTCGGGCGAGTGGTCGGCGCTCGGGTCGATGCCCTTCGCCTCGACGTGGGCGAGGGCCTTGGCCAGGAACTGGTGGTGGCCCCGGTGCGAGCCGTTGACGGTGTCCCCGGCGTGCAGCGCGAGCACCGAGCCGACCGCCCCGCCCTCCTGGCCGATGCTGGAGTGGGCGGGGCCGTGCACCAGCCCCTCGGCGGCGAGCTGGAGCACGTACTGCTCGAAGGCCCGGATCAGGACCAGCTGGCCGTACATGGACGTCAGGAGTTCCGGTGCGGCGGCGTCCCAGTCGGCGTCGGTGACGGTGAACTCGACCCACGGCTGGTCCGGCGCGAGCGGGCGGCGCTCAGGCATGTGACTGCACCCCTTCACGGGCTCAAGCGGCGGCGTTCTCTGGCCGCGCTGCCGAAGTCTCACACCAAATGGATCCATTCTCAAACCCTGACCCTGCTGTTTTCCGAGCAAGACGGGTATCATGAAGGGAAAATGGATCCACTTGGAGGTGCGGATGGCGGCATTGCCGGGGCTGCGCGGCGTCGATCACATCGGTTTCACCGTGCCCGACCTGGAGGAGGCCCGACGGTTCCTGGTGGAGGTGCTCGGCTGCGAATACCTCTACTCGATCGGGCCGTTCCGGCACGACGACGACTGGATGGCCGAGCACCTGGCCGTCCACCCCCGCGCGGTCATGCGCCGGCTCGACTTCTACCGCTGCGGCGGGCAGGCCATCTTCGAGGTCTTCCGGTACGAGGCGCCGGACCAGCAGCCCAGCCCCCCGCGCAACAGCGACGTCGGCGGCCACCACGTGGCCCTCTACGTCGACGACCTCGACGCCGCCGTGGCGCACCTGCGCGCGCACGGGGTGACCGTGCTCGGCACGCCGACTGCCAGCTCGGGGCCGAGCCGGGGGCAGCGGTGGGTGTACTTTCTGGCCCCATGGGGAATGCAGTTCGAGCTGGTGTCCTATCCCGACGGGAAGGCGTTCGACCGGGCCGGGGCGGCGGCACGGGACGGGCATGGTGACTGACGACGCCACCGACGGCGCGGCGAGCGTACGGGTGGCCGCCTACCTGCGGCAGGCCATCCTCGACGGCGAGCTGCCCCCCGGGCACCGGATCCGCCAGCACGAGATCGCCGAGCGGCTCGGCGCCAGCCGGCTGCCCGTCCGGGAGGCGCTGCGCATGCTCGCCGCCGAGGGCCTCACCGAGCTGGAGCCGAACAAGGGCGCCCGAGTCCCCCGGCTCGGCCCGCACGAGCTCGACGTCGTCTACCGGATGCGGGAACGGCTCGAACCGCTGGCGCTCGCCGAGAGCCTGCCCCGGCTGGACGACGCGGACGTCGCCGAACTCGCCGACCTGCAGGACGCCATCGAGCGGCACACCGACGTCACCGAGTTCCTGCGCCTGGACCGGCAGTTCCACCTGCTCACCTACTCGCGCTGCGACACCGAGCCGCTCGCCGGCGTCGTGGTGCGGCTGTGGAACTCCACCCAGTACTACCGGCGGACGTACATGACGCTCAGCGGCGAGTCCCGCCGCTGGGTCGTCAACGCCGAACACCAGCTGCTGCTCGACGCCGTGCGCCGCCGCGACCCGGTGGACGCCGGACGGGTCCTGGAGGGCCACATCCGGCGTACCCGGGTCGAGCTGTCCCGGCACCCGGCGATATTCACCGGCCGATCCACACCGCCTTGAGGTTGCAGAATTCGCGGATGCCCACGGCGGCCAACTCCCGGCCGTACCCGCTGGTCTTGACGCCGCCGAAGGGCAGCTCCGGATAGGACGTGGTCATGCCGTTGACGGTGACCGCCCCCGACTCCAGCTCGGCGACGCACCGGGCCCGCTCGGCCTCGTCGGTGGTCCAGACGACCGCGCCGAGGCCGAAGGCGGTGGAGTTGGCCAGGTCGAGCGCGGCGTCCAGGTCGGCGACCCGGTAGACGGTGGCCACGGGGCCGAAGGTCTCCTCCAGGTGCAGCCGCATCGACGGGTCGACGTCGGCGAGCACCGTCGGCGGGTAGAACCAGCCCGCGCCGGCCGGCCGCGCGCCGCCGGTCAGCACCGTCGCGCCCCGGGCCACCGCGTCGGCGACCAGCTCCTCCAGCTCGGCCCGGCCCTGCTCGGTGGCGATCGGCCCCACGTCGGTGCCGGGCTCGGCCGGGTCGCCGACCCGCAGCGCCGCCATCCCGGCGGCGAACGCGGCGACGAACTCGTCGTAGACGTCGGTGTGCACGATGAACCGCTTCGCGGCGATGCAGGACTGCCCGTTGTTCTGGCAGCGGGCCCGTACCGCCGTGGCCGCGGCCCGCGCCACGTCGGCGCTCGGCAGCACCAGGAACGGGTCGGAGCCGCCCAGCTCCAGCACGGTCTTCTTCAACGCGTCCCCGGCGATGCGGGCGACCGAGCGGCCGGCCGCTTCGCTGCCGGTCAGGGTGGCCGCCGCGACCCGGTCGTCGCGCAGCACCCCCTCGACCTGCGCCGCGCCGATGAGCAGGGTGGCGAAGGCCCCGCGCGGGAAGCCCGCCCGGGTGAACAGCTCACCGAGGTACAGGGCGGTCTGCGGCACGTTCGACGCGTGCTTGAGCAGGCCGGCGTTGCCGGCCATCAGGGCCGGCGCGGCGAAGCGCAGCACCTGCCAGACGGGGAAGTTCCACGGCATGACCGCCAGCACCACGCCCAGCGGCTGGTACACCGAGTAGGCCGTGGCGGCCCCGACGGCGGCGGCGTCCGCCGGCTCCGGGGCCAGCATCGCCTCGGCGTGCCCGGCGTAGAACCGGCAGCCGTACGCGGCCTTGCGCACCTCCGCCTCGGCCGAGGCGAGGGTCTTGCCCATCTCCCGGGTCATCGTCGCCGCCAGCGTCGGGGCGTCGGCCTCCAGCAGGTCGGCGGCGGTGCGCAGCCAGCCGGCCCGCTCGGCGAAGGTGGTGCGGCGCAGGGCGTTCGCCGCCCGCTGCGCGTCGGCCAGGGCCCGCTCCACGTCGGCGGCGGACATCGGCGCGTACGTCCGCTCGACGACCCCGGTGGTCGGGTTCACCGTCGCGATGGCCATCAGGCGTCTCCCGCCGGGCGGTTGTTGACGTGCGACTGGGCGTGGCGCTGGGTCGGCAGCGGGCCGCCGGTCGTGTAGTACCGCTGCCCGGCGACCAGCAGCTCCTCGGCCGGGAACTTGGTGATGACCTCGGCCCCGTCGGCGGTGACGACCAGCTCCTCCTCGATCCGCGCCGCGCCCACCCCGTCGGCCGACGGCCAGTACGTCTCCAGCGCGAACACCATCCCCTCCTGGAGCACCTCCGGGTGCTCCAGCGACACCAGCCGGCTGAAGATGGGCTTCTCCCAGATCGACAGGCCCACGCCATGGCCGTACTGGAGGGCGAACGCGGCCTCCTCGTCGGCGAAGCCGAACTCCTGCGCGGTCGGCCAGACGCTGACGATGTCGGCGGTGGTGGCACCCGGCTTCACCAGCTCGATCGCCCGGTCCATGTACTCGCGGCACCGCTTGTACGCGTCGACCTGCGCCCGCGACGCGCTGCCCACGGCGAAGGTGCGGTAGTAGCAGGTGCGGTAGCCCATGAAGCTGTGCAGGATGTCGAAGAAGGCCGGGTCGCCGGGGCGCAGCAGCCGGTCGCTGAACACGTGCGGGTGCGGCGAGCAGCGTTCGCCGGAGATCGCGTTGACCCCCTCGACGTGCTCGGAGCCGAGGTCGTAGAGGCGCTTGGCGACCAGGCCGACGGTCTCGTTCTCCCGCACCCCGGGGCGCAGGAAGCCGTACAGGTCGTCGTAGGCGGCGTCCACCATCGACGCGGCGGTGGTCAGCAGGGTGATCTCGTCGGGCGTCTTGATCCGGCGGGCCTCCAGGAACACCTGCTGGCCGTCGACCACCTCGATGCCCTTGGCGCGCAGCGCCTGGAGGATGGGCATCTCCAGCACGTCCACCCCGACCGGGGAGGTGTGCAGGCCGTACCGTTCCAGCTCCTCGTAGATCTTCTGGGCGACGGCCTCGGCGACGCCCGAGTCGGGGTGGAAGGCCCCGCGCAGCACCGAGATGCCGGCCCGCGCGCCGCTGGTGCCCCGGGCGCCCTCGGCGACGTCGTCGCCGGTGCGGTAGTCCAGCCACGGCGCGTAGAGCTGGTGGTGGCGGGCCGCCGAGCCGAAGTCCCACAGCACCGGCTCGCCCCCACGGGGCAGCAGCGCGAACCGGATCAGCTTGTCCATCGCCCAGGTGCCGATGTGCGTCGCCGTCATGTACCGGATGTTGTGGAAGTCGAAGGTGAGCAGGGCGCCGACCTCCGACCCCTGGAGCTGGTGCTTCAGGCGGGCCAGCCGCTCCCGGCGCAGCCGGTCCACGTCGACGCGGCTCTCCCAGTCGACGACGTTCATGCCGAACGTGGCAGTCCCCATGGTTGGTGTTCTCGCTTCCTGATCAGGTACCGGCCGGTGCCGGCGGCTGGGTGGTGGTCCCGGGACGAAACGGCGCAGGTTCAGCCCCGTGCCGGGCCCGACGCCTCGGCCAGGACGTCGTCGATGCGGGAGACGTGGTACACGGTCCTGCCTTTCTCTGGCGGGCGTCGGTGGTCCCCGGCGGCGGTGTCGGCTCGCCGGCTAGGCGGTGGTCAGGGCGACGAGGGCGCGGCGTCGGCGGCGACCGCGCAGCAGCGGCACCAGCGCCGCGGCGACGACGAAGCCGCCCTGGATCCAGTACTGCCAGGAGAGGCTGACCGACAGGAAGCTCAACGAGCTGGTGATCGTCTGCAGGAACAGCGCCGTGGCGAGGGTGGCCAGCGCGGACCCGTTGCCGCCGAAGACGCTCGCCCCGGCCAGCACCACGGCGGTCACCGAGGCCAGGGTGAGCGCCTGCCCGGTCGAGGCGTCGCCGATGCCGGTCTGCGCGTAGAGCGCCAGCCCGCCGCCGGCCGCCAGCGTCCCGCCGAGCAGGTACGCCAGCAGCCGCGTCGGCACGGTCGCCACGCCCATCCGGGACGCGGACAGGGGGTCCGATCCGGTAGCCCGCAGCGCGCGGCCGGCCCGCGCCCGGCGGACCAGCAGGTGCCCGGCGACGCCGACCAGCACCACGACGGCGAACACCACCGGCACCCCGGCGATCGTCGTGCCCAGCGCGGCCAGCAGCGTGTCGCCGGCCTGCCCGCCGGGCAGCGGGCGCAGCAGCTGCGCCAACCCGACCACGCCGATCGAGGTGATCAGGGTGGCCACCACCGGTGGCAGGCTCACCCGGGTGACGAGCACCCCGTTGAGCAGGCCGACCGCCGCTCCGGTGGCGAGCGCGACCAGCACGCCCACGGCGAACAGCGCGGGCGTGCCGGCGCCGAAGAACGACACGGCGACCACACTCAGCGCGACCACCGACCCCACCGACAGGTCGATGCCGCCGGTCATCACCACCACCAGCTGCCCGAGGCTGACCAGGGCCAGCGACGCGGCGGCCAGCAGCAGCTGCCCGACGGTCAGCGAGCTGAGGAAGGCCGGTGCCCGGACGGCGGTCGCCGCGCCGAGGACGAGGGTGAGCAGCAGCATCAGCGCGGCCTGGGACTCGCCGCCCAGCAGCCGTCGGCGCGGGCCCGGCCGGGGCCCGGCGGCCGGCGCGGCGACCGCCTGCTCGGTGGCGAGCACCGCCGCGCCGGTGATGTCCCGCTCGGAGAGCGTGGCGGCGGAGAGCTCGGCGTGGACGCGTCCCCGGGAGAAGACCAGAACCCGGTCGCAGAGCCCCTCCAGCTCCACCGCGTCGGTGGAGAGCACGACGACCGCCGTGCCCTGCCCGGCGAGTTCCCGCAGCACCCGGTAGATCTCCAGGCGGGCCCCGGCGTCGACGCCCTGGGTCGGGTCCTCCACCAGCAGCACCGCCGGGCGGCCGATGCTGGCGCGGGCGAGCAGCACCTTCTGCTGGTTGCCGCCGGAGAGCGTGTTGACGGGGGTCTCCAGGCTCGCCGCCTTGACCCGCAGCGCCGCCACCGCAGGCGCGACCAGCGCCCGCTCCCGGCCCGGCACGGGCAGGGTACGCAGCAGCGACACCCGGGGCAGCGCGAGCGCGTCGACGTTCTCCCGGATGCCGAGGTCGCCGAAGACGGCCTCCCGCAGCCGTTCCCCGGAGAGGAAGACGACGCCCCGCCCGGCCGCGGCGGCGGGGCTGGCGAGGGTGACCGGGCGGCCGGCGACGGTGACCCGCCCGTGCGAGCGGACCAGCCCGGCGAGCGCCCGTAGCGCCTGGCGCTGCCCGTTGCCCTCCACCCCGGCGAAGCCGACGATCTCGCCGGCCGACACCCGCAGGTTCAGGTCAGCGAAGCCGACGCCGCGCAGCCCCTCGGTGACCAGCACGACGGGGGCGTCGCCCAGGTCGGGCTTGTCGGGGAAGGTGGTGTCCAGCGACCGGCCGACGATCAGCTCGACGATCTGCTCGTCGGTGTGCGCGGCGACCGTGCCGCCGCCGACGACCCGCCCGTCGCGCATCACGGTGAGGGTCTGCGCGATCTCGCGGATCTCGGGGATCCGGTGGGTGATGTAGACGACGGCGGTGCCGGTCGCCACGAGCTGCCGGATCCGGTCGAACAGCCAGGTCGTCTCGTCGGGGCCGAGGGCCTCGGTCGGCTCGTCGAGGACCAGCACCCGTGGGTCGGTGGCGAGCGCGGCGGCGATCTCCACCAGGTGCGCCTCCCGCATGGTCAGCTCGCTGACCAGCCGGTCGGCGTCGATGTCCAGGCCGAGTCCGCGCAGGTGCGCGGCGGTCCACGCCGACGCCGCGCCGACGCGGGGTCGGATCTGCTCGGGCAGGAGCACCAGCATCGACTCGGCGACGGTCAGGCCGCCAGCCAGCGCCGGGGTCTGGTAGACCAGCGCGAGCCCGTTCTCCCGGGCGAGGGCGGGGGTCAGCGCCGGGTGGTCCCGGCCGCCGATGGTGATCCGGCCCTCGTCGGGGGTGACGGAGCCGGCGGCCACCCCGACGAGGGTGGACTTGCCGGCCCCGTTCTCACCGAGTACGGCGTGGACCTGACCCGGCGACACGGCCAGGTCCACGCCGTCGAGGGCCCGTACGCCCGGGTACTGCTTGACGATCCCCGTCAGCGTCAGCGCGGCGTCCCGTACGGTCGTCATGGGATGTCCGATCAGCCCTGGAAGAGGGTGGCGAGCTGGGCGGTGGTGAGCTGCGAGGACGGCGGGGCGTCGTTGGGCAGGTCCGCCTTGCACGCCGTGCCCGGCGCGACCGCGCCGCCGGCCCCGCCGGTGGAGTCCTCGAAGAGGTCCAGTTGCAGCCGCGACGGCTCGGCGTCGGCCCTGCCGTTGACGACGGCGACGCCCTTGCGCAGCGCGACCCGGCCGATCCAGGTGCGGGAGGAGACGGTGGCCAGCTCGTAGGCGCTGTCCTTCGCCTTCAGGGCGGTGAAGCCGCAGCTCAGCTCGTTGTCGTCGGTGGTGGCGATCGGCACCAGCGGTCGCCCGGCGCTCTGGTACGCGCGCAGCACGCCGGTGGCGGCGGCGCCGTAGTCGCTGATGACGCCGTCGATCTTCGGGTACTTGGCGAGCAGGCCGCTCATCGCCTGCTGCTCCATCGCCGGGTCCCAGTTCGTGGTCACCGGCTCGTCGGTCAGCAGCTTCACCTGCGGCGCACCGGCCAGCACCTTCTTGATTCCGGTGAGGTGGGCCTGGGAGACGGGGTTGCCGGCGGGGCCGCCGAGCATCACGATGTTGCCCCCGTCCGGGCCGAGCCGGTCGACCATCCACCTGGCCCACACCTCACCCAGGTACGCGGTGTCCCAGTCGACGTAGTCGAAGTAGTCGCTGCCGGCCTTGCCCTGCGGGTCGGCGGCGATCGGGATGACGGTGACCCCGGCACCGGCGGCGGTCCGCAGCGCGGACAGGTGCGCGGGGCCCGGCCCGGCGTCGGGGATCACCAGCAGCACGTTGACGCCCTTGCTGGCCATGCTGGTGATGCCGGCGAGGGTGGACTGGAGGTCACCCCGGCCGGCGACGTACTCGACGCCGGTGATTCCGGGACACCTGCTGGCCTCGTCCTCGACCTCGGCCCGGACGATCTTGGACCACGAGTTGGTGCCGAGACCGTCGACGAGGCCGACCTTGATCGGCTTGTCGCCGCAGACGGAGGCCATCGCGGCGGCGGCCGAGAGCGGTCCGGTGTTGCCGACGGCGACCTGCGCGGCGGCGCTCGGGTCGCTGCCCGCGGCGGAGCCGGTCTTGTTGGTGGTGGAGCAGCCGGTGACCGCCAGGACGGCGGCGGTGCCCAGGGTTATCGCGGTGGCGAGGGAACGCCGGTGTGTCGACATGGGGACTCCAGGGGTGGGGGCATCGGCGGGACGGCGACGCCGTTCCGCGAGGGGTGGACCGGTCGGGTCAGGTGGGATTGCGGCGGATCGCCCGGCGGCGCAGCCGGGTCGCGATGCCGAGTTGCACCACGATGCCGACGCCGATGATCACGGACTGCACGATGTTCTGCACGGCCGTGGTCTGGGTGTAGGTCTGGACGAGCTGGTTGAGCTGGCCGAGGAAGAGCGCGCCGAGCGCCGTTCCGGTGAGGCTGCCGCGCCCGCCGGTCAGCGCGGTGCCGCCGAGCACCACGGCGGCCACCGACGGCAGCAGGTAGGCGTCGCCGGCGGAGATGGTGGTGGTACGCAGGAACCCGGCGAGCAGGACGCCCGCGCCGCCGGCGAGCAGCGCGGAGAGGGCGTACGCCGAGACCGTGTACCGGCGGGTGTTGATGCCGGCGGCATGCGCGGCAAGCCGGTTGGCGCCGACGAGTTCGAAGCGCCGCCCCGCGACGGTGCCCTTCAGCGCCAGTTGCGCCGCCACGATGACGACGGCGGCCACCAGGACGAGGTTGGGCACGCCGAGCGTGCGGCCGACCGCGAATCCGGTGAGCGCCTCCGGCGCCTGCGCGCTGTAGCCGCCGGAGAGGAACTGCACCAGCCCGATCAGGATCGCGTTGACGGCGATCGTGACGACCAGCGGCGGCAGCCCGAAGGCCGTGACGACCAGGCCGCTGACCAGTCCGGCGAGCAGCGTGGCGGCCAGCGCCACGGTCACCGCTAGGCCGAGGCCCCACTGTCCGGCGTCGCCGTAGCGGGCCACCACGAGGGCACCGAGGGAGATGCCGCCGGCCACCGAGAGGTCGAGCCCGGCCTGCTGGACGACGAGGGTCTGCCCCACGGCGACGATCGCGGTGAGCGCCGCGAACGGCAGCATCGCCAGCAGGGCGGTGCGGCCGACGCTGGCGCTGGAGAGCATGGCGCTCACGGCGAACAGCACGGCCACGGCCGCCGCCGCGCGGCTGGTCGGCCAGCCGAGCAGGCGGGGGCCGAGCGGTTCGGTCGGGCGCACCGCCGCAGGCTGCGGCGCGGTGCCGGCGAGGGAGAGTCCGAGCAGGCTCATGCCAGGTTCAGCTTCGGTTCGGGCTGCCACCGGCCGCCGATCTCGGCGCCCGCCATGGAGCCGATCACGTGGTCGCGGGACGCCTCGGCGAGCGCCCGCAGCCGGTCGAGGTCGACGCCGACGAGCCTGCCGTCGCGCTTGACGAACCGGCCGTCGACGAGCACGTCGCGGACCAGCCCGGGATGGGCGGCGTAGACGATGGTGCCGAACGGGTTGTTGATCGGCGTGGTGGCGAGGGTGTCGCCGGCGAGGACGACGATGTCGGCGGCCTTGCCGACCTCCAGCGAGCCGGTGACGTCGCCGAGGCCGTTGGCCCGCGCGCCCTCGATGGTGGCGAAGCGCAGCACGTCGGAGCAGGCGAGCTTGACCCGCTCGGGGACCTCGCCGGCCTCGACCGCCGCGTGGTTGTCGGTGGCCCGCTGCACGGCCAGGGTGGTGCGCATCGTGGTGAACATGTCGCCGCCGATGGAGCTGCACACGTCGACCGAGAGTGACGGCTGGATGCCCACCGCCAACAGCCGGCCGGTGGCCGGCCAGCCGTGACCCATCTGCATCTCGACGTCGGTGGCGACGGAGGCGCTGCCGCCGGTGTCGGCGATCAGCTTCAGCTCGTCCTCGGCGATCGTGTTGCAGTGCACGTAGGTCGTGGTGGCGGCGAGCAGCCCGGCCGCGTTCATCCGGTGGATCGGCTTGGTCTTGCCCCAGTGCCCGTCGCCGACGTGCACCGACACGCGCAGGTCGAGCTCCCGGGCGAGCTGGAAGTCCGCGGTGGTGACGTCCATCGTCGAGAACTGGGGGCCGCGCAGGGCCAGGCCCAGGGTGACCCGGCCGTCGTTGGCGGCGAACCGCCCGGAGCGCAGCCGGCGGACGTCGTCGGCCGGGTGCGGCACCGGCGACGGCATCACGCCGCCCCACTGCGGTGCGCCGCCGCCGTGCGAGAAGACGGCGCGCAGGCCGGCCTCCTCCAGGGCGTCGATCGCGGCGTCGGTGTGGTCCGGGGTGAAGAGGTTGTGCGACCAGTCGAGCAGGGTGGTCACGCCGGAGTCGAGGGCCTCCAGCGCGCCGAGCAGGTTGCCGGCGTAGGTGTCCTCGGGGCGGAAGTAGCGGCTGAGGCCGGCGTGCAGGCCGACGAGGTACTGGTCGAGGGTCCAGTCCGAGGCGATGTTGCGGACGACGGACTGCCAGGTGTGTCGGTGGGTGTCGACCAGGCCGGGCATCACGATCCGGCCGCTGACGTCGATCCGCTCGGCGTCGGGGACGTCGAGGTCGCGGCCGATCGCGGCGATCCGTCCGTCCCGGACGAGGACGTCACCGGGCCACAGCACCTCGTTGGGGCCGGCGCAGGTGACGACGATTCCGCCGGCGAGAAGCAGGTTGGACATGAAAGGGACCTCCACAGACGCCCTCAGGGGTGTGGTGTTCGTCCGATCCAGGACTGGCAGGACGGCGGATCGGCGGTCCCCATGATGCGATCGTCGTCACAGCCGTGTCAAGTCTTGTTTAACATCTTGTTGACAGGCACTCATCGGGGTGAATTGCTACTGCCCCGGCAGCCCGCCGGGCCCGGCGTCGCGGTGGCGCAACACCAGCCACACCGCCCTCATGTCCACGCTCCCGTTGTTCTCGAACAGGTGCGGACGGGACGAATCGATCGTCAGGCTGTCCCCTGCGCCGAGGACCACCTCCTCGAAGCCGACCTTGCAGGTCAGCTCGCCCTGCATCACGTGGGCGCACTCCAGGCCGCTGTGCCGCTGGTAGCGCCCCGAGTCGCTGGAACTGGCCCCCGGTGGGTACGTGACCAGCATGAACTCCACGCCATCCTGCTCGTTGTGGCCGAGCTGCTCCCAGACGACGCCGGTCTCCATCTCGATGCGCCGCCGGTTGCCGGCCCGGACCACGACCAGCTCCGAGCCGGTCTGCGGGGCGACGCCGGTGGCCCGCGCGGGCGGCTCCGCCGCCGGCGCGGGGGGCTGCTCCGGGGACGACTGCGCGCCGGAGAAGAGCTCGTCCATCGACAGGTCCAGGGCCTCGACCACGGCGTAGAGCGTGGGGATCGAGGAGCGTGACCGGCCGTTCTCCAGCAGCGAGAGCATGCTCGCCGAGACCCCGACCTTCTCGGCGAGCGCGCGCAGGGACATCCCCCGGGCCTGCCGCGCGGCGCGGATCCGGCCGCCGACGGCGTCCAACTCGGTCACGTTGAGTGCCCCTTTACAAGTCTCGATCACGTTGAAGTGTGCTCATCTTACGGGTCGTCGTGGGGGCGTGGGGGTTCCGACCCCGGCCGACGTGTGCCCGCGCACGTGCGCCCCGGCAGCCGGGCCCGGGTCAGCCCTTCAGTGGGTACGGGATGAAGGTGCTGCGGTTCTCGTCCAGGTCGAGCCGGCCCGTGATCGGCGCGGCGGCGCGCTGCGGGCAGGTCATCCGCTCGCAGGTCTTGCAGCCGGGGCCGATCGACGTGGTGGCGTCGGCGGCGTACAGGTCGATCCCGGCGGAGTAGACCAGCCGGTCGGCGTGCCGGGTCTCGCAGCCGAGCCCGATCGCGTAGACCTTCCCCGGCTGGTTGTAGCCGCCGTGGTGCCGGGTGATGGTGCGGGCGATCCACAGGTAGCGCTGCCCGTCGGGCATCGCGGCGACCTGCACGACGACCCGGCCGGGTGAGCTGAACGCCTCGTAGACGTTCCACAGCGGGCAGGTGCCGCCGGTGAGCGAGAACGGGAAGCCGGTGGCGGACTGGCGTTTGGACATGTTGCCGGCCCGGTCGACCCGGACGAACGAGAACGGCACGCCCCGCGCGCGGGGCCGTTGCAGCGTGCTGAGCCGGTGGCAGACCGTCTCCCAGCCCATCGCGAAGTGCTGGGTGAGCAGGTCGATGTCGTACCGGTGCTGCTCCGCCGCCGCCAGGAAGCGCTCGTAGGGCAGGATCAGCGCGGCGGCGAAGTAGTTCGCCAGGCCGACCCGGGTGAGGATCTGGGTCTGGACGTCGTCGAAGCGCTCCTCCTCCACGATCTCGTCGATCACGTCGGCGAACTCCAGCAGCGCGATCTGCGCCGCCATCCGCATCGCCTCCTGCCCGGCCCGCAGCGACGTCGACAGGTGCAGGGTGCGGGTCTGCGGGCGGTAGCGGTGCAGCTCGTCGCCGAGCAGGGTGGCGTCGTCGCGGAGCACCTGGACGCCGTGCCGCTGGCCGAGCCGGTCCTGCAGCGCGGAGCGCACCTCGCCGCGACGCAGCCCGATGGTCGCGGCCAGCCGTTCCGCCGCCTCGTCCAGGTCAGGGACGTAGTTCTGCCGCCGGTAGAAGAACTCGGTCACCCGGTCGTGCGGGCTGCGGGAGACCGTGTCCCGGTCGCCGAGCAGCTCCGCGAGCTGCTCGTCGGCCTGCCGGTACCGCCGGTGCAGGTCGATGACGGCCTCCGCGACCTCGGGCAGCCGGGTGGCGAGCTCGGTGAGGTCGGCGACGCCCGGCCGCCCGGGGAGCGCCTCGCGCAACCCGGCGACCAGCCGTGGCGTGTCGCGCGGGGCGAACACCGTCGGGTCGACGCCGAAGACCTCGGTGATGCGCATGAGCACCGGCACGGTCAGCGGACGCGCATCGTGTTCGATCTGGTTGAGATAGCTCGGGGAGATGTTGAGCAGGCTGGCCAGGCGCGCCTGGCTCAGCGCGCGGTCCTCGCGCATCCGGCGCAGCCGGGCGCCCGCGAAGGTCTTGCTGATCTCCCTCACCTCCTCGTCGGTATTTCGGCAGCCCAGCACCCTTGGCAGGCTGCAAATATATCCCTTCGCAACTTCGCAGGATGAGGCGCGAACTTCTCAGAACTTGGCTTCTTCCGTCCCTCGACCCTGCCGCCGACGCCGTGTGACCGTGGGTGACACGCCGGACGGAGCATCGCGTTCACGCCGCAGGGCGGCACGACGAGTGCCGGCGTCACGACAGTCGAGGAGACGACATCATGCAGAACGCCGTGGAGCAGTTGCGTACCGAGTGGGAGACCGACCCCCGCTGGCGGGGGGTGCGGCGCGGCTACCGCGCGGAGGACGTGGTGCGCCTGCGCGGGGCGATCCAGGAGGAACACACCCTGGCCCGGCACGGGGCGCAGCGGCTGTGGCGGCTGCTGCACAGCGAGGACTACATCCACGCCCTGGGCGCGCTCACGGGCAACCAGGCCGTGCAGATGGTCCGGGCCGGGCTCAAGGCGATCTACCTCTCCGGCTGGCAGGTGGCCGCAGACGCCAACCTCGCCGGGCACACCTACCCCGACCAGAGCCTCTACCCGGCCAACTCGGTGCCCGCCGTGGTGCGCCGGATCAACAACGCCCTGCTGCGCGCCGCCCAGATCACCACCGCCGAGGGCGACGACCGCGGGATGGACTGGCTGGCGCCGATCGTCGCCGACGCCGAGGCCGGCTTCGGCGGACCGCTCAACGCCTACGAGCTGATGACCGCGATGATCGCGGCCGGCGCGGCGGGCGTGCACTGGGAGGACCAGCTCGCCGCCGAGAAGAAGTGCGGCCACCTCGGCGGCAAGGTGCTCGTCCCCACCGGGGCGCACATCCGTACCCTCGAGGCGGCGCGGCTCGCCGCCGACGTCGCCGGCGTGCCGTCGGTGGTCATCGCCCGCACCGATGCCCAGGCCGCCACGCTGCTCACCACCGACGTCGACGAGCGCGACCGGCCCTTCGTCACCGGCGAGCGCACCGCCGAGGGCTTCTACCGGGTGCGCAACGGCGTCGAGCCGTGCATCGCCCGGGGCCTGGCCTACGCCCCGCACGCCGACCTGCTCTGGATGGAGACCTCCACCCCCGACCTGGAGATCGCCCGGCGCTTCGCCGAGGCGATCAAGAGCGAGCACCCGGACCAGCTCCTCGCCTACAACTGCTCGCCGTCGTTCAACTGGCGCAAGCACCTCGACGACGCCACCATCGCCAAGTTCCAGCGGGAACTCGGCCACATGGGCTACAAGTTCCAGTTCATCACCCTGGCCGGCTTCCACGCCCTCAACTACTCGATGTTCGACCTGGCCCGTGGCTACGCCGCCGACGGCATGTCCGCCTACGTGTCGTTGCAGGAGCGCGAGTTCGCCGCCGAGCCGGCCGGCTACACCGCCGTCAAGCACCAGCGCGAGGTCGGCACCGGCTACTTCGACCTGATCAGCACCGTGCTCAACCCGGCCGCCGAGACCACCGCCCTGCGCGGATCCACCGAGGAGGAGCAGTTCGCATGAGGTACGAGATCATCGGTCCGATGGCCGACCGGTTCGACGAGGTCCTCACCGCGCGGGCGCTGGAGTTCCTGGTCGAGCTGGACAGCGAGTTCGCTGCCCGCCGGGTGGCCCTGCTGGACACCCGCCGGGCCCGCCGGGACCGGTACGCCACCGGCCAGTTCCCCGACTTCCTCCCCGAGACCGCCGCGATCCGCGCGGACCCCACCTGGCGGGTGGCCCCGCCCGCGCCCGGCCTGCTCGACCGGCGGGTCGAGATCACCGGACCGCCCGACCGCAAGATGACCGTCAACGCGCTCAACTCCGGGGCGCGGGTGTGGCTCGCCGACTTCGAGGACGCCACCTCGCCGACCTGGCACAACGTCGTCGCCGGGCAGCTCAATCTCATCGACGCCCTGGACCGGCGCATCGACTTCACCGACCCGCGCGGCAAGCGGTACGCCCTCGGCGACGAGCTGGCCACGATCGTCGTCCGGCCGCGCGGCTGGCACCTCGTGGAGAAGGGGATCGTGGTGGACGGGCGGCCCATCTCGGCCAGCCTGGTCGACTTCGGGCTCTACCTGTTCCACTGCGCGCGACGGCAGCTCGACGCGGGCGCCGGGCCGTACTTCTACCTGCCGAAGCTGGAGAGCCACCACGAGGCGCGGCTGTGGAACGACGTCTTCGTCTTCGCCCAGCAGCGCCTGGGTCTGCCGCGCGGCACCATCCGGGCCACCACGCTCATCGAGACGATCACCGCCGCCTTCGAGATGGAGGAGATCCTCTACGAGTTGCGCGAGCACTCGGCGGGCCTGAACGCCGGGCGGTGGGACTACATCTTCAGCGTGATCAAGAACTTCGGGCAGTGGTCGGACTTCGTCCTGCCGGACCGGGCCGAGGTCACCATGACGGTGCCGTTCATGCGCGCCTACACCGAGCTGCTGGTGGCGACCTGCCACCGGCGGGGCGCGCACGCCATCGGCGGGATGGCGGCGTTCGTCCCCAGCCGCGACCCGCAGGTCAACGAGGTGGCCCTCGGCCGGGTGCGGGCGGACAAGCGGCGGGAGGCCGGCGACGGCTTCGACGGCTCGTGGGTCGCCCACCCGGGCCTGGTCGACACCTGCCGGGAGGAGTTCGACGCGGTGCTGGGCGAGCGCCCCCACCAGCTCGACCGGCTCCGGGACGACGTCGCCGTGGCCGCCGCCGACCTGCTCGCCGTCGACAAGACCCCCGGCCAGGTCAGCGCCGTGGGGCTGCGCGCCAACATCGCGGTCGCGCTGCGCTACATCGACGCGTGGCTCGGCGGCGCCGGCGCGGTGGCCCTGTGGAACCTGATGGAGGACGCGGCGACCGCCGAGATCGCCCGCTGCCAGGTGTGGCAGTGGCTGCACCACGGCACCCCGCTCGCCGGCGGCGGCTGCGTGACCGACGAACTGGTCCGGACGATCCTCGCCCAGGAGTTGGCCGACCTGGTGACGGGCCGCGAGGCGGCCGACCGGGAGCGCGCCGAACGGGCCGCGCGCATCGTCGAGGACACCGCGTTCGGCGAGGACCTGCCGGCGTTCTTCACCACCGGCGCGTACGCCCGGCACCTCGGTCCGCAACAGCGGCCCGCCGTGCCGGCGCGCTGACGCTCCAACCGCAGGAGCCGGGAGGGGCACCGGCCCTTCCCGGCTCCGTGGTCACCGGCCCGGACCCGCCGCCAGATCCTCCTCGACGCGTTTCGCGGTGGCCAGCAGGGGCGGCAGCAGTTCCGTGCGGATCGTCTCGAAAGAGCCGCGGCTGGCGTGCGCGGAGACGTTGACCGCGGCGACCACCGATCCGTGCTCCCCGTGGATCGGCGCGGCCAGCGAGCGCAGCCCCTCCTCCAGCTCCTGGTCCACGATCGCGTATCCCTGCGCGGCGATCGTGGCCAGGGCGGCGCGCAGCCGGACCGGGTCGGTGACGGTGTGCCGGGTCAGCGCCCGCAGCCGCGCCGTGGCGAGGTAGTCGTCCAGCCAGCCGGCGGGCTGCGCGGCGAGCAGCACCCGGCCCATCGACGTCGCGTACGCGGGGAACCGGCTGCCGACGCTGATCCCCACCGTCATGATGCGTCTGGTGGCGACGCGGGCGACGTAGACCACCTCGTCGCCGTCGAGGACCGACACCGAGCAGGACTCCCGTACCTGCGTGGCCAGCGCCTCCAGGTGCGGCTGGGCGACCTCCGGCAGGCTCAGGCTCGACAGGTAGGCGTAGCCGAGATCGAGCACCCGTGGGCGCAGCGAGAACAGTCGCCCGTCGGTGTGCACGTAGCCCAACTCGACCAGGGTGAGCAGGAAGCGACGGGCGGCGGCCCGGGTCAGCCCGGTGGCCCGCGCCACCTCGCTGAGGGTGAGCCGGGGATGCTCGGCGTCGAACGCGCGGATCACGGCCAGGCCGCGCTCCAGCGACTGGACGAACTCCCCGGATCGCGCCGCGTCGGTCACTCGGTCTCCTGCCGCAGAGCCTCCCGGGCGCCCTGGAGCGTCCGGTCACCGCCGGTGGCCAGCGTAGCCGCGCCGCCCGCAGCGGCACGCACCGGTGCCGGCAGGCCGCGCGGCGTCGAGTCACCCGAGCCAGGACCGCGCGTGCCGTCAGGCCTCCAGCACGACGGCCAGGCCCTGACCCACCCCGATGCAGATGGCCGCGAGCCCCCGGCCGCCGCCGCGGCGGTGCAGCTGCCAGGCCAGTGACCCGAGGATGCGCGACCCGGAGGACCCGAGCGGATGGCCGAGGGCGATGGCGCCGCCCTGCGGGTTGACGATCCCCGGGTCGAGGTCGGGCCACCGGGCCAGGCAGGCCAGGGACTGCGCGGCGAACGCCTCGTTGAGCTCGACGACGTCGAGGTCGGCCCAGCCGATGCCGGCGCGGCGCAGCGCCTCCTCGGCGGCGGCCACCGGGCCGATGCCGAACAGGTGGGGCTCGATCCCGGTGACGGCCCGGGAGACGATCCGGGCCAGCGGCGCGCGGCCGATCTCCCGCGCCCCGGCGGCGTCGGCGATCAGCAGGACGCTCGCCCCGTCGTTCAGCGGCGACGAGTTGCCGGCGGTGACCGTGCCGGCGGGCCGGAAGACCGGCTTGAGCCGGCCCAGCGCCTCGGCGGTGGTCGTCGGCCGGATGCTCTCGTCCCGGTCGACGTCGGTGCCGGGCAGCGGGGCGACCTCGTCGGCGTACGCGCCGTCGCGCCAGGCCCGGTCGGCCCGCTGGTGGCTGCGCAGCGCGAACTCGTCCTGCTGCTCGCGGGTGATCCCGTGGCGCTCGGCGAGGATCTCGGCACCCTCGCCCAGCGCCACCGTCCACTGTGGCGGCATCGCCGGGTTGACCATCCGCCAGCCCAGCGTGGTGGAGTGCAACGTCTCGTGCCCCCGGGGGTAGGCCCCCTCGGGCTTGGCGAGCACCCACGGCGCGCGGCTCATCGACTCCACCCCTCCGGCGAGGCAGATCGACGCGTCGCCGAGGGCGATGGCCCGGGACGCGCCGATGACGGCCTCCAGGCCGGAGCCGCAGAGCCGGTTGACGGTGGCGCCGGGCACCGACGGCGGCAGGCCGGCCAGCAGGGCGGCCATCCGTGCCACGTCCCGGTTGTCCTCACCGGCGCCGTTGGCGTCGCCGAGGAGCACGTCGTCGATGCGCGCCGGGTCGAGCCCGGGGCTGCGGGCGACGACCTCCCGGACCACGTGGGCGGCGAGGTCGTCGGGGCGTACGCCGGCCAGGCCGCCGCCGTGGCGACCGATGGGGGTGCGGACGGCGTCGAGCACGTACACGTCGCGGGTCATGCCGTCGCCGTCAGGGTGGCCTGCAGGGCGCGCAGCACGGCGAGTTCGTCGGGGGTGGGCGGCGCGCCGGTGGTCAGCCCGTCGGCGACGGCGAGCGGCCAGCCGGTGGCCGCGCGGGCCTGCTCGACGGTGACGCCGGGGTGCAGCCGGGTGAGGGTCAGCTCGCAGGTGGCCGGGTCGGGTTCGAGTACGCCGAGGTCGGTGATCACCGTCCGGGGGCCGCCGCCGCGCAGCCCGAGTCGGGCCCGGTCGTCCGGCCCGGCACCGTAGCCGACCGAGGTGACGAAGTCGACGCGCTCGGTGAACGTGCGCCGGCTCTGCCGAACGATGACGACCACCTCGCCGCAGGACGCGGCGATCTCCGGGGCGCCGCCGGCACCGGGCAGGCGGACCGACGGGTCGGCGTAGGAGCCGCCGACGACGGTCGTGTTGATGTTGCCGTGGCGGTCGAGCTGGGCCGCGCCGAGGAACCCGACGTCGATGCGGCCGGGCTGGAGCCAGTAGTTGAACACCTCCGGCACGGAGACGACCGCGTCGGCGGTGTCGGCGAGGACGCCGTCGCCGATGGACAACGGCAGCCGGTCGGGCTTCGCGCCGAGGCAGCCCGACTCGTAGACCAGCACGAGACCGGGGGCGTGGGTGGCGCGGGCCAGGTTCGCCGCGGTGCTGGGCAGGCCGATCCCGACGAAGCAGACGGTGCCGTCGCTCAGCTGCCGGGCGGCGGCGACCGTCATCATCTCGTCGGCCGAGTAGTCCGCCGCGCTCATGCCGGCACCTGCGTCGTCAGCACGTGCCGGGCGATCCAGGCCCGGAAGGTGTCGCGGTCCCGGCTGATCGCGTCCCAGTCCCGGTAGAAGTCGTTGTCGCGCACCGAGTAGCCCTGGGTGTACGACGGGTGCGCGCCGCCGGGCACCCGCGCCACCGCCGTGATCGCCCACCCGGGCAGGACGACCTGCCCCGGCACCGGGGTCAGCTCGTCGACGAGCTCCTCGACGGTGACCAGGGACCGGCGGGCGGCCAGCACCGCCTCCTTCTGCACGCCGGTGATGCCCCACAGTTGCACGTTGCCGGCCCGGTCGGCGCGTTGGGCGTGCACCACCGTGACGTCGGGGCGCAGTGCGGGAAGCGCGGTCAGCGTCTCGCCCGTGAACGGGCAGTCGACGGTGCGGATGGTGGTGGTGTGGCGGGGCAGGTCGGTGCCGGTGTAGCCACGCAGGACGGCGAACGGCAGTCCCGAGGCGCCCGCGACGTACCGGTTGGCCATCCCGGCGTGGCTGTGTTCCTCCAGCTCCAGGGGCACCGGCCAGGAGTGCTGCACGGCGTCGCGGAAGCGGTGCAGCGAGCCCACGCCGGGGTTGCCGCCCCAGGAGAAGACGAGCCGGCTGGCGCAGCCGGCCCCGATGAGCTGGTCGTAGATGACGTCCGGGGTCATCCGCACCAGGGTCAGGCCGCGCCGTCCCTGACGGATGATCTCGTGACCGGCGGCGAACGGGATGAGGTGGGTGAACCCTTCCAGGGCCACCACGTCCCCGTCGCGCACCAGCTCCGCGATCCCCTCGGCCAGCGAGACGATCTTCGCCATCGGCCTCCCGCCTCCTGTGCTGTGGTGCGTCCGCGTCGCCGTGTTCGGCATGCGGACGAGTGTGCTCATGTCGAACGTAGTGCCTGGCGGCGGAGGCCGTCAACGGGGCGGCTCGGACGCGCGGAACGCGGATCCATCCGTCGACGCCCGGCCGCCCCGTCGGGCGAGCAGCAACGCCGCCGTGAGGACCGCTACCGCCACGGGCAGGCCCCAGGGGCGTCGGGCGGCCTCCACCGTGAACGCGACCGGGTGGCCGGGCACCTCGATCCGGCCGTCCACCTCGTACCTGCCGAACGGGGCCTGCCCCGTGGGCACCGTCACCCGGTAGTCGCGGGTCCCTCCGGCGGCGACGATGCCCACCGCCGGGGCGGCCACGATGGTCCGGGCCCGGCCGGGGGGTCCGACCAGCAGCGTGAGCGGCGGGTCGGTCACCTCCTCGGGGCCGGGGTTGCGCAGGGTGAACCGCACGGTCAGTTCGCCCGGCAGGCCGAACCATCCGCGTGGCCCGGACCGGTCGTCGGCGCGCAACGTCACCAGGGTCAGCTCGGCCGGGACGCCCGTTGCGGCGGGTGGCGCGGCCACCCCGTCCAGCGGTAGGTCGGCGGTGGCGGTGGCGGTGCCGGTCGGCGTCCGGACGCGCAGCACGCAGGGGCAGGCCACCGGCGGGGCGGCCAGCAGCACCGGCAGCCGGGTGCGGCCGGACGGCGGCACCTGGGCGTGGGTGGCGTCGGCGGTCGCGCAGTCCAGCACCCCGCGTCGGGCGGCGTTGCCACACACCTCGGCCTGCACCGTGCCGGCGGGCCAGCCGTCGAGGCCGACCAGCACCCGCTGCCCGACCCGCAGCGGCCCGGCGGGCGGGGTGACGCCGGGCCCGCCGCCAGCGGCTCCGGGCGCCTCGGGCGCCAGCGCCAGGGCGGCGACCACGGCCAGCAGGGTCGCCCGGGCCCCCGCGGTCATGACGCCTCCGCCGACTCGGCATCCACCATGGCCCGCCCACCGTCGCCGGGGGCGCGGCGACGCCACCACCGCAGCGCGCCCCAGCCGCCCGCAGCGGCGAGCATGGCCAGCAGCAGCCAGGGCGGGGCCCACACCCCGGCGGAGCGGATCACCGGCGGCAGCGCGGTGTCGGTGGTGGTCGCCGCGAGGTCGACCTCGGCGGTCAGCCGCAGCAGCGGGGGTACGCCGGTGATCCGCTCGGTGACGGTGAAGGTGGCCCCGGGCAGCAACTCGGGCAGGTCGGTGGGGGAGGTGCGGGCCTGCTCCCAGCCGAAGGGCCCGGCGACGGTCACCGTGCCGCTGCCGGCGACCCGGACGTTACCGGTGTTGCGCAGCCGGTAGCGGACCACCAGGTCACCACCGGCGAGCGGGTTGACCGGGTTGTCGTAGGAGACGTCGACCGACTCGACGGTGACGGCGGGGCGGACCGGACCGGTGACCCGCAGGTGGACCCGGGCGGCCAGGCGCTGGTCGACCAGGACCCGCTGCCCGTCGGCGGTGGTCCGGGTGCGGGTGATGGAGCCGATCACCCCGCCGGTGTGGTCGCCCGGGGTGGCGTCGGCCGGCACGGCGAGGCGGAACGGGATGTCGACCCGTTCGCCGGGCGGGACCGTCCAGGCCCGCCGCTCGAACCGGATCCAGGAGCCCACGTCGGTGGCGGGCTGGTCGGCCGGCAGCAGGGCGAACGCGCCGTCGGTGGAGGTGTACGCGTCGGTGCCGTACACGTCGAAGGTGAGCGGACGGTCGCCGAGGTTGGTGATGCCGACGTGGTCGGTCAGGGTGCTGCCCGGGGCCAGGTCGTAGATGAAGTAGTTGCGCCCGGTCGGGCCCTTGGCGCTGGACGGCTGCACGGCCCAGCGTGCCGCGCCGGTCTGGCCGGAGCCGCTGGCACTCGGGGACGGGGTGGGCGCGGCGCCGGCCGGGGCGGGCGGGACCGTCGCCGTGAGCAGCGCGGCGGCGAGCGCGACGCTCGTCCGGGACAGGGCGGTACGCAGGGACATGCCGGGCTCCGCAGGTGGTCGGGCCGGTGGGGCGGGTGGCGAGTCCCGCCCCACCGGGGTGGTGCCGAGAATCAGGAGAGGGTGAGCGTCAGGACCGCGGTGTAGTCGCCCGCCGGGGCGGACGCCGGGATCCCGAGGTTCAGCTGGGCGCCGCAGCCGAAGGTGCCGTTGCTCGCGCCGCTGGCCGAGGTGCACAGCGCGCGCGCCGTGCCCAGGCCGGCACCGGGCGCGGCGGTCGCGCCCGGGGTGACCACGCCGGGGGCGCCGGCGAGGCCGTCGGTGACGACGGACGCGCTCGGCACCCAGCCGAGGTTGTCCGCGTCGATGGTGCCGCCGCCGGCCGAGGCGAAGTCGGAGACCTGCCCGACCAGGCTCCAGCCGGCGTTGGTGCCGCGCAGGTCGGCCACCGTGGCGGTGTTCAGTGCCCCGCTGGTGACCTGCCCGTTGCTGACCGCCGGCAGCGCGACCGTGGAGCCGGCCACGCCGAGGGTCAGCGCGCCGCCGGTGACGGTGGCGGTGATCTGCTGGTCGGCGTCGCCGCCGCCCACCGGAGTGCCGCCGAACGTCACCGGGGTGAAGGTGTCCTGGCTACGGTCGGCCGAGCCGCGGGCGGCGAAGGTGATCACGTAGCACTGCACCTGCGTGCAGTCGACCTGCGCGCCGGTGCGGTCGGTGTAGACCGCGCTGATCGGCAGGGTGGTGTGGAACGTGCCGTCGGCGTTGAGCCGGTCACGGGCCTCCGTCGGCTCGTTCGTCTTGCTCACCCACTTGGTTACCTGGAGGACACCGGCGTTCGTCCAGTGCTCGTCGACCTTCGGGCCGAAGGAGACGTAGATTCCCGCCGCCCCGTTGGCCTCCGGATCGAAGCCGCTGCCCTCGACCGTGATCGTCGCCCCGGCCGGGTCGACCCCGGTGGACGGGGTGACGCCGACCGCCGGGCCGGCCGGCTCGCCGCCGCCACCGGTGGAGAAGGTGAACGACAGCGGGTCGAGCGCGGTGCCGGCGGTGTAGAAGCCGTTGAACGCGGTGGCGCCCTCGGCGGTCAACGTCGCCGCCAGGTCGGTCGCGGTCACCGTGCCGCCGCTGCCGCCGGGGTTGCCGTCGGTGACGGCGATGGTGGCGATGGTGGCCTGGCGGACCGAGACCGGATCGGTCGCGGTGGTGGCCAGGTCGACGTCCGCCTTCAGGGCGGCGGTGCCGCCGGAGACGGCGACCGTCGGGTTGGCCAGGGTGATGGTGAACATGTGCGCCGGGTACGAGAAGACGACCGTCCCGCCGTACTCGGCGTCGATGACGCCGGTGCCGGCGTCGTACGTGCCGCCCTTCGCGGGGAAGGTGAACGTGCCGTCGCTGTTGATGCTGGCGCCGTTGCTCGCCGCGATCGGCGGGTTGCCGTTGCCGGTGTTCACGTAGCTGCGGAACGACGCCTTGAAGCCCCAGGTGAGGCTGCCGGTGCTGATGTCTGCCTCGGCCGCCGAGGCGGGGCCGGCGCCGACGAGTGCGGCCGAGGCACCGAGGAGGGCGACCGCCGCCCACCGCAGCGACCGCCATCGGCCGGTACCGGTTCTGGATCGGACCATGCTGTTCCTTTCTCGCGCCCAATACGGACAGTGGTTGAGGTTAGGCAAACCTAACTAGGCGGTACAGGGGTGAGGGGTTGGAGATCTTGACCCGAAGAACCCCTTGTGAACTGCGGATCCGTCGCTTAGGTTAGGCAAACCTTAATCACGGTCGGTGTGTCAGCCGGCCTGATCTGTCATGTGGGGAGCCTGATGCGATCACTGCGTCGCGCCGTCCTGACCGCAGCACTGATCACCGTCGGTATTGCCGCCGGCGCGGTCCCGGCCCACGCCGGCACCGGTCGGGGAACCGGCGGCCAGAAGCTCACCGTCACGCCCAGCAGCGGTGTCGCCCGCTCCGGCACGAGCGTCACCGTCTCCGGCACCGGGTACGACGTCACCAAGGGCATCTACGTCGCCTACTGTGTGGACAACGGCTCCGGTGTCGTGCCCACCCCGTGCGGCGGCGGGGCCGACACCACCGGGAGCACCGGCGCCTCGCACTGGATCTCCTCCAACCCACCCTCCTACGGGGAGGGACTGGCCGTGCCGTACGGCGCCGGCGGCTCGTTCCGGGTCACCCTCACCGTCGGCATCCGCATCGGCGACGTGGACTGCACCGTCCGTCGGTGCGTGGTGGCCACCCGCGCCGACCACACCCGCACCGCCGACCGGTCCCAGGACGTCCGGGTGCCGGTCACCTTCGCCGCCGCGGCGACCGCGGCCCGGACCAGCGCCGCGCCGACCACCGCCGGGGCCGCCGGCACGGGCGGACCCGCCGCGCGTACCACCGCGCCGGCCGCTGCCACGACCGCCCCGGCCACCGCCGCACCCGCCGGCAGCGCGGCACCGGCCGCCTCCGGCACCGCCGTGGCCGCCACCCCGGGCGGCACCACCGACCCGGCCGCTCAGGTCACCCGGGTCAGCGCCGCCTCCGGCACCGGCCGCTGGTGGCTGGCCGCGCTGGTCGTACCCCTGCTCGGGTTGACGCTCCTCGCCGGCCTGCGCCGCCGTCGGCGCAGGGCCGCGCCGTGACCCGGCGCGCGGTGTCGCCCGCCCAGACCCGCGCCGCGTCACGGCGCGTGCCGCTGGCCGTCGTGCTGCTGCTCGCCGGCGCCCTGGCCGGCTGCACCGGCACGGCGGCCGGGGGCGAGCCGACCTCGGCCACCTCCTGCGGCCCGGTCACCGCCACCCTGCCCGACACCGACGTCACCCCGCTCGACCCGGCGCCGACCCCGGCCCTGCCGGTCACCGTCGCCTCCGCCGACGGTGTCGCCACCACGGTCACCGACGCGGCACGGATCCTGCCGGTCAACCTCTACGGCTCGATCGCCGAGATCGTGTTCAGCCTCGGGCTCGGCGGCAACGTCGTCGGCCGGGACACCTCGACCACCTTCCCGGCCGCCGCGCACCTGCCCGTGGTCACCCCGGCCGGGCACGACCTGTCCGCCGAGGCGGTGCTCGCCCTCGCCCCCACCGTGATCCTCGCCGACGACAGCATCGGCCCACCCGAGACGCTGCGTCAGCTGCGCGCGGCCGGCATCCCCGTCGTCCTCGTCGCGGCCGAGCAGAGCCTCGACGCCGTAGCCGCGCACGTGCGGGCGATCGCCGCCGCGCTCGGCGTCGGTGAGGCCGGCGAGCGGCTCGTCACCCGGGTCGCCGGGGAGATCGCCGCCGCCCGCGACGGCGGGCCCGACGGCGCGTCGCCCCGCGTCGCCTTCCTCTACCTGCGCGGCGCCGCCGGGGTCTATCTGATCGGCGGCCGGGGCGCCGGCTCCGACGCGATGATCGAGGCGGCCGGCGGGGTGGACGCCGGCACCGCGATCGGCCTGGCGAAGTTCCGGCCGTTGACCAGCGAGGGCCTGATCAACGCGGCCCCCGACGTGATCCTGGTGATGACCGGGGGACTGGAATCCGTCGGCGGCGTCGACGGCCTGCTCACGCTCCCCGGGGTGGGGCAGACCCCCGCCGGGGCGGCCCGCCGGATCGTCGACATGGACGACGGTGTCCTGCTCACCTTCGGCACCCGCTCCGGCCGGGTCGTGCGGGCCCTGGCCGACGCGCTGCACTGCCGGGGCCGGACATGACCACCACCACCGACACCCCACCGGCCACCGTGGACGCCGCGCCCGAGGGTGCCCGGCCCCGTCGGACCCGACGCGGGGCGCTCCTGCTCGCCGGGCTCACCGCCGGCCTGCTGCTGGTCGCCCTGTTCGCCGCCGGTCGGGGGCAGGTGGCCGTCGCCCCGGCGGAGGTGCTCGGCTCGATGCTGCACCGGCTCGGCCTGGACATCGGCCCCCGGCCCGCCGCCCCGCACGGCGAGAGCGCGCTGTGGCTCGTCCGCTTCCCCCGGGTGGTGCTCGCCGCCGTGGTCGGCGCCGCGCTCGGCTGCGCCGGGGCGGTGATGCAGGGCGTCTTCGGCAACCCGCTGGCCGAACCCGGCGTCATCGGCGTCTCCGCCGGCGCGGCCCTCGGCGCGGCCCTGGCCATCGTCACCGGCGCCACCGTCCTCGGCGGCTGGACGGTGCCCGCCGCCGCCTTCGCCGGCGGGCTCGCCACCACCTGGCTGGTCTACGCCCTGGCCCGCTCCGGCGGCCGGACCGAGGTGGTCACCCTCGTGCTCACCGGCGTCGCCGTCAACGCCGTCGCCGGTGCCGCGATCGGGCTGCTGATGTTCGTCGCCGACGAGTCGGGCGTGCAGGCCATCGCGTTCTGGAACCTCGGCAGCCTCGCCCAGGCGAGCTGGTCGGCCGTCTGGCTGGCCGCACCCTGCCTCGCGGTCGGCCTGGTCGCCGCCCTCGCCGACGCCCGCCGGCTCGACCTGCTCGCCCTCGGCGAACGGTCCGCCCGGCACCTCGGCGTCGACGTGGAACGGCTGCGCGTCCGGATGATCGTGGTCACGGCGCTGCTCGGCGCGGCGGCGGTCGCCTTCACCGGCATCATCAGCTTCATCGGCCTGGTCGTGCCGCACCTGGTGCGGATGGTCGCCGGCCCCGGACACCGGCTGCTGCTGCCGGCCAGCGCGCTCGGCGGCGCGATCGTGGTCATCGCCGCCGACCTCGCCGCCCGGACCCTCGTCGACTACCAGGAACTGCCGCTGGGGGTGCTCTCCGCGGTCGTCGGCGGGCCCGCGTTCTTCTGGCTGCTGCGGCGCACGAGGGACCGCGCGGGAGGCTGGGCGTGAGCGGGCGCGGGACGTCGACCCCCGAGGGCGGCGCAGAGCCCGCGCGCGGGCGGGCGCGGCGGGGCCAGCTGCGCGTGCTCGGCCGGCGGGTGGCACCGTTGGCGCCGGCCCCGGCGGCGCCGGGCAGCACCCGGATCCGGGCTGCCGGACTGCGGGTCGAACGTGCCGGCCGGCCGGTGCTCGACCAGATCGATCTCGCCATCCGTGCCGGTGAGTTGCATGCCCTGGTCGGCCCGAACGGCGCCGGCAAGTCCACCCTGCTGGCCGCCGTCAGCGGCGACCTGCCGGCCGCGGCCGGGACCGTCGAGGTCGACGGCCGCCCGCTGGGCGAGTGGTCCGCCGTGGAACTGGCGATGCGTCGGGCGGTGCTGACCCAGCGCCACACCCTGAGCTTCCCGTTCGCCGTGGTCGACGTCGTCCGGATGGGGCGCGCGCCCTGGGCCGGGCGGCCCGAGGAGGCCCACGACGAGGCGATCGTCGCCGAGACCATGCGGCGCTGCGACGTGGTCCGGTTCGCGGGCCGGCCGTTCCCCACCCTCTCCGGTGGCGAGCAGGCGCGCGCGGCGCTGGCCCGGGCACTGGCGCAGCGGGCCGGGGTGCTGCTGCTCGACGAGCCGACCGCCGCCCTCGACCTGCACCACCAGGAACTGGTCATGCGGATCGCCCGCGACCGCGCCGACGCCGGGGACGCCGTCGTGGTGGTGCTGCACGACCTCGCCCTGGCCGGGGCGTACGCGGACCGGATGACCCTGCTCGCCGACGGGCGGGTACGGGCCGCCGGGGCACCCGCCACGGTGCTGACCACACCCCTGCTCAGCGAGGTCTACCAGCACGACATCGAGGTCGTGCCGCACCCGCGTACCCGCCTGCCGCTGGTCGTGCCCCGCCGTCGGGGCCCGGCACACCCGGCCCACCCACCGCCGTCACGGAGGAACAGATGAGCACACCACCGATTCCGTTCTCGGCCCGGCTGCGGGCCGCCAGTCAGGGGGCCCACGCCGCCGCCGAGGGCCAGCGCTACGTCACGGCGCTGGTCGCCGGCGACGTGGACCTCCCCGGCTACGTCGACCTGGTGGTGCAGCACCACGCCCTGTACCGGGCGTTGGAGTCGGCCGCCGAGGCGATGCGCGACGACCCGCTCGCCGGGCCGTTCGTCGACGACGCGTTGACCCGGCTGCCCGCGCTGGAGGCGGACCTGACCCACCTGGTCGGGCCGGACTGGGCGCGCCGGAGCGCGCCGCACCCGGCGACGCTGGCCTACGCCGACCGGATCCTCGCCGTCGGCACCACCTCACCGGAACGCTTCATCGCCCACCACTACACCCGCTACCTCGGCGACCTCTCCGGCGGCCGGCACATCGGCCGGGCCGTCGCCCGGCGGTACGGGCTGAGCGGGCAGGCGGGGGCCGGCTTCTACGCGTTCGACCGGATCGTCCGGCCGAAGGCGTACAAGGACGCCTACCGGGCTCGGCTGGACGCCCTGCCCCTCGACCCGGCGGCCGAGGCGGCCCTGCTGGAGGAGGTGCTGCTGGCGTACCGGCACAACACGGCGGTCTTCGCCGCCCTGGCCCGGCACGTGCCCGAGGGCGACCCCGAGGCGACGGAGGCGGTGGCGTGACCGGCCAGCCGACCCGACCCGCGTCCCGCGACAGTGGGCAGCCGTTCGACGCGGACACCGTGCGCGCGGTCTGCCGGCACATGAACGCCGACCACGCCGAGGATGCGCTGCTGATCTGCCGCACCCTCGGCGGCTGTCCCGACGCCACCCGGGCGCGGGCGACCGGGCTGGACGCCGACGGCATGGACTTCGCCGTCGGCGTCGACGACATCGAGGTGCCGGTGCGGATCCCGTTCGCCCGCCGGCTCACCGAACGGGCCGAGATCCGCCGGGAGGTGGTCCGGATGTACGAGCAGGCGCGCGAAGCGCGCTGATCCCGTGCACCGTGGCACGTGGCCGAGTTCGGGGCCGGGGGACGACGCCGCCCTCCCATCGGTCATTCGTCCTCCTGGCGCACCGCCTGCCGGGCCACGGCGAACGCCCGGTTCGCCGCCGGTACGCCGGCGTAGACGCCGACCTGGAGCAGGACCTCACTGATCTCCTGCGGGGTGAGGCCGTTACGCAGGGCGGCGCGGACGTGCATCGCCAGTTCCTCGTCGTGGTGCAGGGTCGCGAGGATCGCGAGGGTGATCACGCTGCGGGTGCGCCGGTCCAGGCCGGGGCGCGACCAGATCTCGCCCCAGGCGTAGCGGGTGATCAGGTCCTGGAAGTCGGCGGTGAACTCGTCGGTGGCGGCGACGGCCCGGTCGACGTGCGCGTCGCCCAACACCTGTCGGCGGACCGCCATGCCGGTGGCGTGCCGATCGCGTTCGGGCGTGGACCCAGGTGTCACGGTGTCTCCTCGGCGAGGTGTTCGAGCAGCAGGCGGCTGACCCGCTCCGGCTGCTGCACGTTGGCCAGGTGCGCGGCGTCCTCGACGATCGCCAGCCGGGCCCCGGCGATCCGTTCGGCGATCAGGCGGGCGTGTGGCACCGGGGTGGCCTGGTCGTCGGCCCCGGCGACGACCAGGGTCGGCGCCCGCACGCCGGTCAGGTCGTTGCGCAGGTCCATCGTGGCTATCACCGCGCAGCACGCCGCGTACCCGTCGACCGGCGTCGAGGTCAGCATGGCCCGGCAGGCGGCCACCGTCTCCGGTCTGGCGGCGGCGAATCCGGGCGTGAACCAGCGGGTCACCACGGCGTCGGCGATCGCCGGCATGCCGCCGGCGCGGACGGCCGCCGCCCGGTCGCGCCACATCTGCGCCGGGCCCAGGGCCGCCGACGTGCACAGCAGCGCGAGCCGGCCGACCCGCTCGGGGGCGTGGGCGGCCAGCCACATGCCGACCATCCCGCCGAGGGAGAGCCCGGCGTAGTGCACCCGCCGGGCATCGAGGCCGTCGAGCAGGCGCAGCAGTTCCCGGCCGAGCAGCTCGATGGTGTACGGGCCCGGTGGCACCGCCGAGCGGCCGTGGCCCGGGTGGTCGTACCGGATCACCCGGAAGTGGGCGGTGAGGGCGGGCAGCTGCGGGGCCCACATGGCGCCGACGGTGCCCAGCGAGCTGCCGAGCACGAGGGCCGGGGCATCGGGCGGGCCGTCGACGGTGGCGTGCAGGCGGGGCGTCACCGCGCCGGCTCCGTTCGTTCTCGGCAAGCGGCCAGTGCCCGGTCGACGAGGAGCCCGGCCGATCCGAGCCACCCGTGCGGGTCGAGCGCCTCGTCGAGCTCGTCCGGGCTCAGGCAGGCACGGACCTCGGGGTCGGCCAGCAGCGCGTCGCGGAAGGAGGGCCCGGTCGCGGCCCGCGCGACGGCGTCGTGTGCGACGCTGCGGCCCAGGGCGGGTGCCAGCCGTGCGGCCACCGCCTCGGCCAGCACGAGGCCGCCGGTCGCGTCGAGGTTGGCGCGCATCCGACGCGCGTCGACCCGCAGGCCGCCCAGCATCCGGGCGGTCCTGGCGGCCGCGCCGCCGGCCAGGTGCAGCAGGTCGAGCAGCGGTTCCCACTCCGCGTGCCACGCTCCGGCGGCCCGCTCGTGCTCCTGCACCGCGGCGGCGTACATCGTGGCGACCAGGCCGGGCCCGCGCCGCGCCGCCGCGCCGACGAGGACCGAGTCGACCGGGTTGCGTTTGTGTGGCATCGCCGACGAGCCGCCCCGGCCCGCCCCGCCCTGCGTGACCTCGCCGCCCTCGGTGGCCTCGCCGACCTCGACCTGGGCGAGCAGCCCGACGTCCAGCGCGATCTTGCCGGTGGCGGCGAGCAGCCCGCCGAGCGCGGCGGCGAGGTCGAGCAGCGGCTGGCGGCGGGTGTGCCAGGGCAGCGGGCTCGCGGCGAGGCCCAGGTGGCCGGCGAAGCGTTCGGCGACCGCCGGGCCGGCCGGCCCGAGCGCGGCGAGCGTGCCGACCGCGCCGCCGAGCTGCGCCGGCAGCGTCGCGCGGACCCGGTCCAGCCGGGTCCGGACCTCGGTCAGGCCGACCAGCCATCCGGCGGCCTTCAGGCCGAACGTGGTCGGCGCGGCCTGCTGGCCGAGCGTGCGGGCGAGCATGACCGTGTCGCGGTGGGCGGCGGCCAGCCGGGCTGCGGCGTCGGCGGCCCGGTCGAGGTGGGCCAGCAGTGGTCCGGCGGTCCGCACCGCGACCAGCACCAACGCGGTGTCGAGGACGTCCTGGCTGGTCGCACCGAGGTGGACCCAGGCGCGGGCCGGCTCGGGCAGGGCCGCGGTGAGCTGCCGCACGAGCGGCACCACCGGGTTGCCGGCGTCCTCGGCGGCCCGGCCGAGGGCCACCGGATCGAACAGCTCCGCGCGGCAGTACGCCCCGATGGCCTCGGCCGCCCCCCGGGGCACCACCCCGCAGTCGGCCCCGGCCAGGGCGAGTGCGGCCTCGGTGTCCAGCAGCGCCCGCAACAGCGCCCGGTCGGTGAGTTCGGCGTCGACCCCGGGGTGGCCGGACAGGCCCGAGAGCAGGCCGTCAGACGGTGAAGAAGACGGTCTCATCGTCGCCCTGGAGCCGGATGTCGAAACACACGCCGTCCGCGGATTCCCGGCCGATCAGGGTGCCCCGGCGGTCGGCGTCGACACCGCCCAGGACGGGGTCGGCGGCGTTGGCCGCGGGCTCGTCGGGAAAGTAGAGCCGGGTCACGACCCGGTGCAGCAGCCCGCGCGCGAAGACCGACAGGTTCAGGTGCGGTGCCTCGGTCCCGCCGTCCGGCGCGGGCAGCGGGCCCGGCCGCACGGTCAGGATCGCGTACCGCCCCTGGTCGTCGGTCTCGCTGCGCCCGAACCCCCGGAATCCGGCCACCGGCGGCGTCCGCGCGCCGCGCGGGTCGTCGGGGTGGTCGAACCGGCCGTCCGGGTCGGCCTGCCAGCTCTCGACCATGGCGTCCACGACCGGGGCTCCCTCGCCATCGGTGATCCGGCCGCGCACCCAGAAGGAACCCGGGGTGCCGGGCGGGACGACGTGGGGGCCGTCGGGCCAGCTCAGGCCGATGCTCAGGTACGGCCCGACGGTCTGGGCCGGCGTCACGCCGTGTCGCTCACTCATCGTCGGCCTCGTCGTCCTCGAAGGGCGTGCTCTCCCGACCCCGCAGCACGATGTCGAACTCGTATGCCAACGCCCATTCCGGGCGGGTCGTCGCGTGGTCGTAGCGGGCGATCAGCCGCTCGCGCGCCGCCGGGTCCCGGATCGAGTTGAGGACCGGGTCCTGGAAGAAGAGCGGGTCGCCGGGGAAGTACATCTGCGTCACCAGGCGTTGGGTGAACGCCCGGCCGAACAGCGAGAAGTGGATGTGCGCCGGCCGCCAGGCGTTGCCGTGGTTGCGCCAGGGGTACGCGCCCGGCTGCACGGTGACGAAGCGGTAGCGCCCCCGGTCGTCGGTGAGGGCCCGACCCGCCCCGTCGAAGTGGGGGTCGAGCGGCGCCGCCCAGTTGTCCACCGCGTGCCGGTAGCGGCCGCCGGCGTTGGCCTGCCAGATTTCGATCAGCGTGTGCGGAACGGGCCGGCCGTCGCCGTCGCGCACGTGGCCGTGCACGATGATCCGCTGCCCGAGCGGCTCGCCGTCGTGCTGCCGGGTCAGGTCGTGGTCTCCTGGGCCGAGCCGGCTCTCCCCGAGCAGCGGCCCGGTGACCTCTGTGAGCCGGTGGGGCAGGTGCACCAGCGGCTGCCTCGGTGCGCGGAGCACCGTCGACCGGTAGTCGGGGCTGAGCAGGGGCGGGTGGGCGTCGACGTCGTCACGCCGGTACCGCGGCAGCGGGGCCCGGTCGTCCACCCGGCTGGTGATGTGGTGGTTCACGGCCAAGAGCCCTCCCGCTTCAGGTGCGCCCGCACGCTGTTCGCTGTGCGAACGCGCGTTCTCCTGTCGAACGTTAGAGTCGGTGCGTCGATCCGTCAACGTGTCACGGGGTGATGTCCGGGTGGCCGGGCCCGGCCCTCGGTGCCGGGGTGCACCCGCGCCGGTGGGGTTCTCGGAGTTCACCAACGTCGACTCCGCTGCTCAGAACGCCCGGGCCAGGAGCACGACGCCGACGGCTCCGCCGAAGACGACGATGACCGCGCGTAGGACGCCGGGCGGCAGCCGCCGGGCGAACCGGGCGCCGAGAAAGCCGCCGAGCATGGTCGCCGGGACCAGCACGGCGGTGGCGGCCCAGTTGACCGGCCCGAACACACCGTAGACCAGGACCGTCACGGCGCCCACCGTCGCCGAGAGGACGTTCTTCAGCGCGCCGACCCGGCGTAACGACTCGTCGAGGACGAGCGCCAGCCCGGCGATGAGCAGCAGGCCGAGCGCGGCGTTGAAGTAGCCGCCGTAGATCCCGCACAGGAAGACGACCAGGTGCGACGTCGCGGCGGCCCGGCCGGGGGAGTGGGCCCGTGGCTGCCCGACGACGGCGCGCAGTCGGGTCTGGAACGCCAGCATCGCGGTCGCGCCGAGCACCAGGAAGGGCACGACGACGTCGAACACCGCGCGTGGGGTGGCCAGCAGCAGCACGCTGCCACCGAGGGCGCCCAGGATCGCCGTCGGCAGCACGAGGCGGATCAGCCGGCCCTGCCCGGCCAGGTCGGCGCGGCTGCCGAGAACGCTGGCACCGTAGCCGGGCGCGACGGACAGCGCGTTGCTCACGTTCGCCGACACCGGCGGCAGTCCGATGCTCAACAGCGCCGGAAAGGTGATCAGCGATCCACCGCCGGCGACGGCGTTGACGAGCCCACCGGCCAGGCCGGCGAGAAGCAGGAGGGTGGCCTGGGTCGGGGTCACGATTGCCGCTCGCGCTCTGGATCCAATGTCATATAGAATGGATACACCATTCGGATTGGGGAGGCCAGTCGTGCTGCCGGCTGCTGGCGAACCTGACATCCACACCGCCGGTGGAGGAGACCACGATGCGTGCTGAGCTTCCTGTCCTCGCCCCTGCCCAGGCGCTGTTCGTCGGCGGGGCCTGGCACCCCGGTGGCGAGTTGTTCGAGGTCGTCGACCCGGCCACCGAGGAGGTGCTCACCCGGGCCGTCCAGGCCACCCCGGCCGACATCGACGCGGCCGTGGACGCGGCCCGGCGGAGCCTGGCCGACCGGCGCTGGGTGGGAATGCCGCCGCTGGAGCGGACCCGGATCCTGCATCGGGTCGCCGACCTGATCGAGGCGGAGCTGGAGCAACTCGCGGTCCTGGAAACCCGCGACAACGGCAAGCCGATCGAGCGGTCCCGTGCCGACGTGGCCACCGCCGCGCGTACCTTCCGGCACTTCGCCGGCGCCCCGAGCCGGCTGCTGGGCGGCACCGTCCCGATCGATCCCGGCGCCCACCACGTCTACACCACCCTGGAGCCGGTGGGGGTGGCCGCTCTGATCCTGCCGTGGAACTTCCCGATCATGACGGGCGCCTTCAAGATCGCTCCGGCGCTGGCCGCCGGCTGTTCGGTGATCGTCAAGCCGGCCGAGCAGACGCCGCTGACGATGCTCCGCCTCGCCGACCTGATCACCGCCGCCGGCGTCCCCGCCGGCGTGCTCAACGTGCTGACCGGCGACGGTCGGGTCGGCGCCGCCCTGGTCGACCATCCCGGCGTGGGCAAGGTCTCCTTCACCGGGAGCACGGCGGTCGGCCGGCTGGTCGGCGCGGCGGCGGCCCGGCGGTTCGCGCGGGTCACCCTCGAACTGGGCGGCAAGAGCGCCAACATCGTCTTCGCCGACGCCGACCTGGACACCGCTGTCGCCACCGCGATCCGCGCCTCGTTCGGCCACTCCGGGCAGATGTGCACCGCGGGCAGCCGGCTGCTGGTGCACCGCGCGGTCCTCGCCGAGTTCACCGAACGGCTCGCCCGGGCGGCGGCGCGGGTGCCGGTGGGCGACGGGCTGTCCGGGGGCGTCTCGGTGGGGCCGCTGGTCTCGGCCGAGCAGCGCGAGCGGGTCCTCGGCTACGTCGAGCAGGGGCGGGCCGAGGGTGCCGAGATGGTCGTCGGCGGCCCGGCGCCGGCGGGCCGTGGCTTCTACGTGGCCCCCACCGTCTTCGCGGGGGTGACCAACGACATGGTCATCGCCCGGGAGGAGATCTTCGGGCCGGTGGTCGGGGTGCTCGCCTTCGACGACGAGGCCGAGGCGGTGCGGATCGCCAACGACTCGACGTACGGCCTGGCCGCGGGGATCTGGACCACCGACCTGAGCCGGGCGCACCGCGTCGCCGCCCAGTTGGAGGTGGGGACGGTGTGGGTCAACAGCTACAACGTGTTCGATCCCGCGCTCTCCTTCGGCGGTCGTAAGGAGTCGGGCCTCGGCCGAGATCTCGGCGACGAGGCGTTGCACAGCTATCTGGAGTCCAAGGCCGTCGTGATCAGCCTGTGATCGCATCCGTTCCTAGAGAGATGGTATCCATGAATCTGGCAGGCTTGCGCTGTGCGCCGTGCGATAGGATCCAGGTTCAAACCTTGCGGATCCCTTACCGGAAGGTTGGGGGAGCGGTCGACGGTGGACCTCTCGGTGAGCACTGACCACGCTGACGTCGACCGGCTCGGCACTCTCGTGCGGCCCGTGGACGTCGCCTGGGAACGGGCGCAGACGGTCGGGGTGCGCCACGCGCACCACCTCAACTCCGCGGGTTCGGCGCTGCCGACGGTCGCGGTGGTCGACGAGGTCGTCGCCCACCTGCGGCGCGAGGAGAGCGAGGGCGGCTACGAGGCCGCCGCGGCGGCCTCCGGCCGCATCGAGGAGACGTACGCCGCCGCGGCGCGCCTCATCGGCGCCCGGGCCGAGGAGATCGCCCTGTCCGACAGCGCGAGCACCGGACTGCGGGTCATCGTCGACGCGCTTCGCCTGGACGCGACAAGCCGCGTCCTGGTCGCCCGCTCGACCTACGTCAGCCATGCCCTGCACCTGCTCAGCCTGACCCAGGAGACCGGCGCCGAACTCGTCGTCCTGCCCAACGGCCCCGACGGGGCGGTCGATCTCGACCAGCTGGAGCGAACCCTGACCGGTGGCCCGCGCGACGTCGTGTGCGTCGCCCAGGTGCCGACGTCGTCGGGCCTGGTCGAGCCGGCGCGCGACATCGGCGCGCTGACCCGCCGCTCCGGCGCGGTCTACCTGCTCGACGCGACCCAGTCGGTCGGGCAGCTGCGCGTCGACGTCGACGAGATCGGCTGCGACGCCCTGGTGACGACCGGACGCAAGTTCCTGCGCGCCCCCCGGGGCACCGGGTTCGCCTACCTGCGCACCGCCCTCCTCGAACGGCTCACGCCCGTCGCGCCCGACGTACGGGGCGCGGTGTGGACGGGGGCGCGTCAGTGGAGCCTGTCGCCGACGGCCCGCCGGTTCGAGACCTGGGAGTCCTCGGTGGCCGGCCGGCTCGGCCTGGGGATGGCACTGACCCAGCTGCTCGATCGCGGCGTCGAGGCCACCGGGGCGTACCTGGCCGAGACCGGCGTCCGGCTGCGTCGGGGGCTCGCCGCCATCGACCGGGTGACCGTGCAGGACCCGCCGGCCAGCCCCTCCGGCATCGTCACGTTCACCGTCGACGGTCTCGGCAGCGACGCGGTCAGCCGGCGGCTGGCCGTACGCGGCGTGCGTACCGTGTCGGTGCCGGCCAGCCACGGCCAGTGGGACCTGGGCCTGCGCGGCGTGCCCGCGGTGGTCCGGGCCTCGGTGCACGTCTACAACAACGACGCCGACCACGAGGCGCTGCTGGGCGCGGTGGCCGAGATCGCCCGGGGAGCGAACCCGTGAGCGGGCAGCCCGAGGCCGACGTCCTCGTCGTCGGGCTCGGCGTCCACGGCTCGGCCGCCGCCTACGAGCTCGCCCTGCGCGGGGCGCGTGTCGTCGCGATCGACCAGTTCGCCGAGGACCACCACCGGGGCTCGTCGCACGGCCGCACCCGGATGATCCGGCGCGCGTACCCCAACCCGGTCTGGAACGACCTCGTCGCGCAGGCCTTCGCCGGCTGGGAGCGCTGGGAGCGAGCCAGCGGCGAGACCCTCGTGCGCCGCACCGGCGGCCTCTACGCCCATCGCGGGACGTCCCAGCTCCAGGGGCCCGGCTGCGAGATCGTCGAGGACCGGGGCCGGCTGCGGGAGCTGATGCCCTCCTTCGCCGTGCCGGACGGCTACCGGGCCGTGTACGACCCGTCCGCCGGGGTCGTGGAGGCCGGGACCGCCCTGGCGGTCGCCCGTGCCGGGGCCCGGGCGGCCGGCGCGGAGCTGGCCTTCGGCGAACGCATGCTGAGCTGGCGGGCGGCCGGCGACGGGTGCCTGGTCGAGACCACCGACCGCCGGATCCGGGTCCGGTCGCTGGTGCTCGCCACCGGTGCCTGGGTCGGCCGGGTCGTGCCCGCGCTCGCCGACCTGTTCGAGGTGTGGCGCATCGTCACCGTCACGCTCCGCGCCGGCCAGCCGCTCGCCCGGCCGCCACGGCTCGGCGCATTCTCCGTGGACCGCCCCGACGGCCTCGTCTTCGGCATCCCCGACGCCGCCGGCAACGGCTTCAAGGCCGGCATCGACGCCGGCGAGGTCTGGGATCCCGGGCGGCCGGCCGCGCCGCCGACCGCCGGTGAGACCGGAGACCTGTGCCGCCTGATGGCGCGCTACGTCCCCGGCGTGGCCGCCGATCCGCAGCGGGACGTGGTCGAGGCCGCGTCCTGCCTCTACACGATGACCCACGACCGGCGGTTCGTGCTCGGCCGGTTGCCCTGGGCCCCGCCGGTGGTGGTCGCCGCCGCGTGCTCCGGGCACGGGTTCAAGTTCGCGCCGGCGATCGGCGCGGCCGTCGCCGACCTGTGTGGCGGCGCCGACCGCGCCGACCTCGATTTCGTCGGCGTGCGACGCCGGCTCGACCCGTGACGTCCGCGCCGCCACCGGCCCCGGCGTCCACCACCGGCGGGCCGGTGCCCGCCGACCTCATCCCGCACCCCGTGGAGAACTCATGACGATCGCAGCGCACTGGAACGACCCACTCACCGAAGCCGAGATCGCCGAGGTCGTCGCGTTGGTCGGCGACGATCCGCGGATCGGGAGGCGGCCGCGCTACTGGGGGATCGCGGTCGAGGAGGGACTGGCCCGGGCCCTCGCGCCAGGGCAGGGCCGACCGGTACGGCTGGTGGTGATGAACCCCGACGCCCACGCCGCCTGGGAGGTCGGCGCCTGGACCTCGGGCGTCGACCGGCCGGCGTCGGTCGCCTCCTGGACGCCGGTCGACGCCCGGCGGCCCGGTGTCTCCAGCGAGGAGGCCCGGATGGTCGCGCGGGCGTGCCGGGAGGACGCCGCTTTCCAGGTGGCGCTCGCCCGGCGCGGCATCACCGACGCCTCGCTGGTCTGGGTCGACCCCGAATCGATCACCGGCTTCGAACCCGCGGACCTGGCCGACCGTCGGCTCTCCTGGGGCACCGTCTGGCACCGGCTGAGCGAGGACGACAACGGCTACGCCCGGCCCGTCGCCGGGCTCGTGCCGATCATCGACCTGGAGACCCTCGAAGTGGTCCGGATCGAGGACCACGGGGTGCTCCCGATGGCGTCCGAGACGGGCAACTACCGCTCCGGCACCTGGGGGCCGGACCGGACCGTCGCGCCGCTGGAGATCATCCAGCCGGAGGGACCGGGTTTCACCATCGACGGGCAGTTGGTCACCTGGCAGAACTGGTCCTTCCGGGTCGGCTTCACCCACCGCGAGGGCCTCGTGCTGCACGACGTCGTCTACCACGACGGCGACGAGACGCGGCCGGTGGTGCGCCGGGCGGCTGTCAGCGAGATGTACGTGCCCTACCTCGACAGCGACCCGACCGCCTACCGCAAGAACTTCTTCGACTGGGGCGAATACGGCGCCGGGCCGCTCACGGCGTCGCTGGAGCTGGGCTGCGACTGCCTGGGAGAGATCCGCTACTTCGACACCGCCGTGCTCAACGGCCACGGCGAGGCGCGGACCATCAAGAACGCGATCTGTCTGCACGAGGAGGACTTCTCCATCCTGTGGAAGCACGTCAACACCCGCACCGGTGAGGCGGACGTGCGGCGCAGCCGCCGCCTGGTGATCTCCTTCTTCGCGACCGTGGCCAACTACGACTACGGCTTCTACTGGTCCTTCTACCAGGACGGCATGATCGACCTGGAGATCAAGCTGACCGGCGTCATGTCGGTCTCGGGAATCGACGACGGGCAGACCCCCCGCTACGGCCGCCTGGTCGCCCCCAACGTGCAGGCCCCCAACCACCAGCACTACTTCGGGCTGCGGCTGGACATGGGGGTCGACGGCCCGCGCAACCGGCTCTACGAGATCCACGCCGAGGCCGAGGAGGACGACGAGCTCAATCCGTACGGCAACGCCTGCCGGATGGTGCGGACGCCGATCACCACCGAGGCCGAGGCGGCCCGCAACACCGACCCGGCGCGGGCGGTGCACTGGCTGGTCGAGAGCACCTCCCGGACCAACCGCTACGGCGACCGGACCGGCTACCGACTCACCCTGCCCCACACCACGCGGCTCTTCGCCCGCCCCGGCAGCGTCGTGGAGCGGAAGGCGCCGTTCGTCGCCAGGCAGCTCTGGGCCACGCCGTACGAGCCGACGGAGCGGTTCATCGCCGGCGAGTACCCGAACCAGGCGCCGCTCGCCGCGGAGGGCATCACGGCCTGGCAGCAGGCGAACCGGTCGCTCGACGGCGTCGAGCTCGTGCTCTGGCCGGTGGTCGGCGTGCACCACGATCCCCGCCCCGAGGAATGGCCGATCATGGCGGTGCACCGGATCGGCATGCGGTTGGAACCGGACGGCTTCTTCGACCGGAACCCGTCGCTGGACCTGCCGGCCCCGCGCCGTCACGGTGCCGGCGACTCCTGCTGCCACTAGGGAGGCGGGGCGGTCAACGATCGCGTCGGCGATGGGCGCGGTCGCCGCCCACCGACGACTGCGTAACTGTCCAGTCAAAGCCCATCCCTGGAACTTTGGATCCCAAACCTATTCCGCTGGATCCATCACCTGAGTAGGCTCGGGTGGGCCACGTTACCTGGCGAAACATGAACCGCCGGACGGATGTTCGGCGACCAGGCTGGACGGGGTGTGGGACCAACGCCCGGCGGGCGGGGTTCGTTCTTCGCCCCGCGCTTGTTGAAACCAGCCGGCAATAAGGGTGACACGGGGCTGAAGTGGCAGCCCACGACACTAGTTGTATCCAAAGCAAGTGAGTTTGGATACAAGCAGGACGATGGCATGTAGGTGCTTGACGTTCAAGGAGTTGCCCCATGGAAGCCTCCCCCACCATCTCCCGTCGGAACCTGTTGCGCGGCGCCAGCCTGCTCGGCATGGGCGTCGGGTTCGGCATGACCGGATTGCTGAGCGCCTGCGGCCTTGCCGCGGACACCGAAGATGCCGCGGAGCGCCGCGGCGGCACCCTGACCCTGGCCGTCGACGCCACCGGCGGCATCAACGAACCCGCCTTCTACACCTCGCTCGGCGACTGGATGGCGGTCGACTGCATCTGCCGAGGACTGACCTTCATCTCCTTCGAGAGCAACGACGTCCAGCCCGACCTCGCCGAGAGCTGGGAGATCTCCACCGACCAGCTGACCTACACGTTCAAGCTCCGCCAGGGCGTCACCTTCCACGATGGCACCACGTTCACCTCGGCGGACGTCGTGGCCAGCCTCGGCCGGCAGTTCAACCCCGACGACAAGACGCTGCCCACCGGCGCCTCACCGCCGCTCAAGAGTCTCGGCGCCAACGTCGCCAGCCTCGAGGCCGTGGACGCCAACACGGTCAAGCTGGTGCTCAAGGCACCGGACCGCATGGTGCTCGCCCGGCTGTCCGACATCGGCGGCCGGATCATCTCCAAGGCGGCGCTGGACAAGCACGGCGCCGACATCGGCAAGAACCTCGTCGGCACCGGCCCCTTCAAGTTCGTCTCCGCCACCGCCGGGCAGACGGTCACGCTGGAGGCGTTCGACAAGTTCCGCCTCGGCCGCCCGCCGATCGACCGGCTCGTGCTCCAGCAGGTGCAGGACCCGTCGACGATCGTCAGTTCGCTGCTGTCGGGCGACATCGGCGGCACCCAGTTCACCCCGTACTCCGCGTTGGAGCGGCTCAGGGGTGACAAGGCGGTGACGGTGCACGACACGCCCTACAGTTTCGACGCGATCCTCATGATCGACGCCCGGCGGATTCCCGAACTGGAGGTGCGCCAGGCCATCAACCTGGCCATCGACCGCGAGGCGATCCTGGCGCAGGCGTTCTTCGGTGCCGGCGCGCTGCCCGTCGGGTATGCCATTCCGCCGTCGCAGAAAGGCCACGACCCGAGCCTGGCCGACCTGAGCGCCACGGACGTCGACAAGGCCAGGCAGCTCATTCAGGCCGCCGGCGCCACCGGCCGGGAGGTGCGGCTGATGGCGGCCAGCGACAGCTGGCACCCGAAGGCCGCGCAGATCATCACCCAGAACCTGACCGACATCGGCCTGAAGGTCGTCGCCGACTCCGTCGACCCGGCCACCTACTTCGGTCGGGTCCTCAACCCCGACGACAAGTTCCACGACCTGATGATCTGGGAACGCAACTCGTACGTGCCCGACCCGGACAACATGATCGGCGCGCTGGCCATGCCGGCCGGTGTCTACGGTGACTTCGCGTCCGGCCTCAAGACCCTCAAGGGAGCGGACAGCTTCGCCGCGGATCTCACCGAGGCGAAGAATCTGCCCGACGGCCCGGAACGCACCGCGAAGTACAGCGACATCCAGCGCCGATTCGCCGAGCAGTACATGGTGCTGTCGATGCTCGCCTACTCGTGCAACCCGGTCGTGAGCGGGAGCAACGTGCAGGGGATGAACGTGGCCGGGCTCGGCAGCCACCGCTGCTTCATGGAGAAGGCGAGTGTCTGAACTGGCCCTACGCCGGTGGGTGCCGTCGGCCGGGCGACTGCGGGCCGGGTACCGGCGTCGCCGCGTCGCCCGGTCGTGGCTCGCCACCGTGTCCTGGACCGTGGTGTTCGCGTTCGTCCTGATCGCCGCGTTCGGGCCGCTGCTGGTGTCCGCGGATCCGAACCGGCAGACCCCGGACGCGCTGCTTCCGCTGGGCGCGCCCGGGCACCTCCTCGGCACCGACGACCTGGGTCGTGACCTGCTGGCCCGGATGGTGTACGGCGCCCGGCCGCTCCTGCTCGTGGCGCTGCTGGCCACGGCTCTCGCCGCAGCGCTCGGCATCACCGTCGGACTGGTCGCCGGCTTCGCCGGCCGCTGGACCGAGTGGCTGCTCATGCGGCTGATGGACCTGGCGCTGGCGTTCCCGTCGATGCTGCTGATCGTCCTGGTCGTGGTCGCCACCGCACCGGGCGTTCCCAGCCTCGTCGTGGGCATCGGCGTCTCCCTGGCCCCGGGGCTGGCCCGGCTCGCCCGGGCGCTCACCGCCCGCGAGGCCCGCCGCGACTACGTCCTCGCGGCCCGGCTGGGAGGCACCTCCACGCCGCGCATCCTGGTCCAGGAGGTGCTGCCGAACATCGCGGGCCCCCTGGTCGCCCAGACGGTGATGACCCTGTCCGTGGCGGCCGGCTTCGGCGCCGGCCTGTCGTACCTGGGGCTTGGCATCCAGCCGCCGACCCCCGACTGGGGTTACATGGTGCAGGCCGGCCAGGAGTTCCTCTACCTCGCCCCCCACCTGGTGCTGCTGCCCGCCGGAGCGACCCTGCTCTTCGTGGTCGCCGGCAACTTCGTCGGTGACGACCTGCGCGACGCACTCGATCCGAGGACGACCCGATGACGGCCGGGATGCTCCCGCCGGCCCGCCGGCGGCAGATGCGCAGCCGGCTCGGCACGCCGTGGCTGGTCCTGCGGCGGCTGCTGGCCGTACCGCCGGTGTTGTTCCTGCTGGCCTCGCTGGTCTTCGTCGCGATGCGGCTGCTGCCCGGCTCGCCGGCCAGTTCGCTGGCCGCCGCCGGTGGCAGCGGGCAGGCGACGGCCGCGGAGATCCGGGAGAACACGGCGCGGATCAACGAGGCGTTCGGCCTGGACCGATCGTTGCCCGAGCAGTACCTCGGCTACCTCGACGATCTGATCCACCTCCGCCTCGGCCGCTCCTTCTACGGCGCCAACGAGATTACGGGCCTGCTCGGCGGCGCGCTGCCGGCCACCATCGAACTGACCATCGCGGCGATGCTGGTGGCGATCCTGCTCGGCCTGGTCACCGGGCTGCTCGCCGCGCTGTTCAAGGACACCTGGGTGGACACCCTGACCCGCACGGTCGGCACGGTCAGCTTCTCCCTGCCGTGGTTCGCGCTCGGCGTGCTGGCGATCGTGGTCTTCGGGGTGTGGCTGCGCTGGCTGCCGGTGATCGGCAGGATGCCCAGCCAGCTCGACTACCGTCCGCTGACCAACTTCGTGCTGGTCGACGCCATCCTGCAGGACCGCCCCGAGCTGATCGGGCCGTGGCTGACGCACCTCGTCCTGCCGGCGACCACGCTGGCGGTGTCCATGGCCGGCTTCATCACCCGCATCGTGCGGGCGTCGGTGCTGGAGATCCTCGGCGACGACTTCATCCGGACCGCCCGGATGAAGGGGCTCTCCGAAGGCGCGATCGTGCGCCGGCACGTGTTGCGCAACTCGTCCCTGCCGATCGTCACGGTGCTCGGCCTGCAGTTCGGCTCGCTGCTGGGTGGTTCGGTCATCACCGAGACGGTGTTCTCCTATCCCGGGGTCGGCAACCTGCTCATCAACGGGATCCTGCAACGGGACTACCCGATCGTGCAGGGGGCCGCGCTGGCCATCGCGCTGCTGTTCACCCTCGTCAACGTCGCTGTGGATCTGCTCTATCTCGTGCTCGACCCCCGACTGAGAAAGGCCTGACCGCGATGAGACCGAAGAACATCGTCCTGGTCCACGGCGCCGGCGGGACGGCCACCACCTGGTCGAACGTCGCGCCACTGCTGACCGCCGCCGGATACGACGTGACCCTGGTGACCAACCCCATGCGGTCGCTCACCGGCGACGTGGCGCACACCGCCGCCGTGGTCCGGGAGCTGTCCGGTCCGGTGCTGCTCGTCGGGCACTCCTACGGCGGGGCCGTGATCAGCAACGCCGGCCGGGAACCGGGGGTGGTCGGGCTCGTCTACATCGCGGCGTTCGGGCCGGACGAGGGGGAGACCGTCAACCAGATCGTCGAGCGGTACCCACCGGCCGCCGTGTCGAAGTACATGCGGCGGGGACCGAACGGCGAGTGGTCCTCGGAACACACCGCCGAGTACTGGGCCGAGATCGGCTGGGACGTGCCGGTCGAGCAGCGGGCGGTCTGGGACGCGGAGTCACGGCAGAGCGACAACGCCATCTTCACCGAGCCGACGGCCGTGCCGGCCTGGCGGACGCTGCCCAGCTGGTACCTGGTCGCCGCGCAGGATCGCACCCTGCGACCGGAGATCCAGCGGGACATGGCAGCCAGGATGGGCGCGACGGTGGCCGAGGTGCCCGGAAGCCACTTCACGCCCCGGGCCCGGCCGGCGGAGGTCGTCGCGTTCGTCGAACGAGCGGTGACCGGTGTGGCGGCGAGATGACCGAGCCCTTCCTCTCCATCCGTGAACTGCGGGTCGAGTTCGACGTCCCGGCCGGGCGGCTGCCGGCCGTCGGCGGCGTCGACCTCGACCTGGGCCGCGGTGAGGTGCTCGCGCTGGTCGGTGAGTCGGGGTCGGGCAAGTCCGCGCTCGCGATGAGCCTGGTCGGGTTGAACCGGGGCCCGCGCACGCACATCAGCGGCGTGGTCGAGTTCGGCGGGGCCGACCTGATCGGCGCGTCCGAGGCCCGGCTGCGTCAGGTGCGGGGCCGGGACATCGCCGTGGTGTTCCAGGACGCGCTCGCCGCGCTCAACCCGACCCAGCGGATCGGCGCCCAGGTAGCCGAGATGATCCGGACGCACCAGCGGGTGTCCCGGCGACAGGCCTGGCAGCGGGCCGTGACGCTGCTGCGTGACGTGGGCATCGCCAACCCGGAGCGGGCCGCCCGCTCGTACCCGCACCAGCTCTCCGGCGGCATGCGGCAGCGGGTGATGATCGCGATCGGGCTCGCCAACGATCCCGCCGTGCTCATCGCCGACGAGCCCACCACCGCCCTGGACGTGACCATCCAGGCGCAGGTGCTGCGGCTGCTCAAGCGGCTCCAGGCCGAACACGGCACGACCATCGTGCTGATCACCCACGACCTCGGGGTGGTGGCGGAGGTCGCCGACCGGATCGCCGTCATGTACGCCGGACGGATCGTCGAGCAGGGCACCCGCGACCAGGTGCTGTTCGCCCCGCAGCATCCGTACACCAGCGCCCTGCTCAACTCCGTGCCCCGGGTCGACGGGCCTGCGGTGGACCGGCTGCCCGCCATCGCCGGCAGCCCGCTCACCGGCGTCGACCGGCCGCCCGGATGCGCGTTCGCACCGCGCTGCGGGTCCGTCCGGGATGCCTGCGCCTCGACCCCGCCGGTGCTGCGGCACCGGTACGGCAGCGGCGGGCACCTGGACGCCTGCCTGCTCGGTGCCGAGCGTGGGGAGGTGCTGGCCGGATGAGCCCCGAACCGTTGCTGCGGGTCGAGGGCCTGCGGGTGGAGTTCGCCGGGTCCGGCGTGCGCCGGATCCGGGCGGTCCGGGACGTCGACCTGGACGTGTACGAGGGCGAGACGCTCGGCCTGGTCGGCGAGTCCGGCTGCGGCAAGTCCACCCTCGGCAAGGCCATGTTGCGGGTCATCGAGCCGAGCGCCGGCAGCATCCGGTACGGCGACGTGGACCTCACCCGGTTGCGTGGTGGGGCGCTTCGGCGCATCCGGGCCGACCTACAGATGATCTTCCAGGATCCGTTCGGTTCGCTGAACCCGCGCCGCAGGGTGGCCGACATCGTCGCCGAACCCATGATCCGCGCCCGGGGCGTGCGGCGGGAGGCCGCACGGGCCACCGCCGACGAACTGCTGGACCTGGTCGGGCTGGGCCGGGAGGCGGGGGAGCGGCGGCCGCACGAGTTCTCCGGCGGCCAACGGCAGCGCATCGGCATCGCCCGGGCGCTCGCGCCGGCACCGCGCTTCGTGGTCGCTGACGAAGCGGTCTCCGCGCTCGACGTGTCGATCCAGGCGCAGATCATCAACCTGCTCGCCGACCTGATCCGCGACCGCGGGTTGACCATGCTGTTCGTCTCGCACGACCTCGGCGTGGTCCGGCACATCGCGGACCGGGTGGCGGTGATGTACCTGGGCCAGATCATCGAGGTCGCGGACCGGGACTCGTTCTTCGCCGCGCCGGCGCACCCCTACAGTGAGGCGCTGCTCGCCTCGGTGCCCATGCTGACCCGCGAGCCGGCCCGGGAGCGGATCGTCCTGGAGGGCGAGCTGCCCGATCCGGCCGACCCGCCGGCGGGGTGCGCCTACCACACCCGGTGCCGCTACGCCGTGGACCGGTGCCGCACCGATCCCCCGGCACTGCGCCCGCTCAGCGCGGGACGTTCGGTGCGGTGCCACCTGCCGCTGCCCACCACCAGGAAGGCTGACCCCTCTTGATCATCGACGCGTACAACACCACCCAGGACGTCCGGGGCCGCTCCGACTACCTCACCGGCGCCCGACCCGGCCAGGCGCCGCCGCCGCACGTACCGTTCGACCCGCGTCGGATCCTGGACCGGATGGACGCCGCCGGCGTCGACCTGGCGATGGTCTGCTCGCTGGCCCAGCGGATCGAGAACGACTTCATCATCGGCCTGGTCGACGCGCACCCGGACCGGCTGTTCGGCTTCGGTCAGGTCATGCCGCAGGCCGACGACGCGTTGGACGAGATCGCCCGGATCGCGGAGGCGGGACTGTCCGGCCTCAAGCTGCATCCGAGCCTGCACGGCTACCACGTCGCCGACCACGGCCTCCTCGACCCGGTGTTCGAGGCGTGTGCCCGGCACGGGTTGCCGGTGCTGATCAACGCGCTGGACGACGCGTTCTGCGCGCCGTTGGCCATCGAGGAGATCGCCCGCAACCACCCGGACGTGCCGACGATCATCGCGCACATGGGCGCGGTCTGGAACGTCCCGGAGGCGATCATCGTCGCCGAGCGGCAGCCGCACGTCTACCTGGAGACCTCGGCGACGCTGGTGAGCGACGTCAGGCGGGCGTACGCCCGGCTGGGCCCGGAGAAGCTGCTGATGGGCAGCGAGTGGCCGGGATCCGACTTCGACCTGGAGCGAATGAAGATCGCGAAGGCGATCCCGGACCCGGCGGACCGGGCGTTGGTCGAGGGCGGCAACATGGCGAAGCTCCTCGGGCTGACGGCATGATCAGCACACCGGTGACCCGCGTCCCCGTTCCCGCGGACATGTCCGCCGCCGACGCGGAACTGCTGGAGCGCGCGCAGGATCTGCTGGGGCGGGTCTGGGTGGCCGGGCGGCACGAGGTGGCGACGGCGCTGCGTACGGCCGACGGGGGCGTCTTCACGGGGGTGCACCTGGAGGGGTCGTGCCGGCGCAGCTCGATCTGCGCCGAGGGCGTGGCGCTGGGCGCGGCCCGCACCGGCCTGGACCCGGCAGCGTCGCTGCTGGTCGACACCGTGGTGTCCGTCCAGGTCAAGCCCGCCGACACGTTCCGGATCATCGCCCCGTGCGGGGTCTGCCGGGAGCTGATCAGCGACTACAGCCCCGACGCGACGATCTGGCTGACCGGTGGTGTCGGCCCGGTCCGCATGCGCGCGCTGGACCTGCTGCCGGAGAAGACCCTACGTGCGTGGTGACGAAGGAGGACGACATGAGCGATCTCGCGGCTGAACTCGGCGGCTCCGGCCGACCGGTCCGGTGGGAGGACCTGACCTGGCCCGAGGCGGGGCAACTGGTCACCAGCCTCGACGCGGTGATCATCCCGGTGGGCGCCGTCGAGCAGCACGGGCCGCACCTGCCGCTGTCGGTCGACGTCCGGATCTGCGAAGCGGTCGCGCTGGCGGTTTCCGCCGCCACCGGAGTGCCGGTGCTGCCGACGCTGAGCTACGGGGTGTCGGCCTCGCACGGCGACTTCGCCGGCACCGTCTCGGTGCGGCCGGAGACGCTGATCGCGCTGGTGGCCGACATCGTCGACTCGCTGCACGAGCGTGGTGTCCGCCAGTTCATCCTGCTCAACGGCCACATCTGGAACAACGGTGCCCTGGACGTGTCGGCGGAGAAGCTGCGGGTGCGCCACCGCGGGGCCCGGGTGCGGGCGCTCGGCTACGTGACGATGTATCCAGGGCCGGAGGTGGACGGCCACGTCACCCACGGCCGCGGCCTGATGCACGCCAACTACTTCGAGACGTCGGTGATGCTGTACCTGCACCCCGAACTGGTCCGGATGGACCGGGCGACCTCGCACGTGGACGTCGACTCGTTCTGGGACTACCGGATGGACCAGGTCAGCGAGACCGGCGTGTGGGGCCGGGACGTGGCGCAGGCCAACGCCGAGCACGGGGCGGCCGAGTTCACCCGGTGCGTCGAGACGACCGCGCGGGCGGTGGCCCGGGCCGTCCGCGAGCCCTGGCCCGACCCGACCCACCGACCGTGATCGCCCCGTCGACCGTGACCGACCCACCGACCGTGACCGACCCGTCGACGCACCGCCCAGGAGGGACCCGCTGATGGAGATCTTCGACATCACCATGCCGATTCACCCGCAGATGCTGCACTGGGGTCGTAAGCCCGAGGTGGAGATCGTGGAGTCCAAGGCCGACGGCGACGTGTCGAACGTGACCCGGTGGCGTCTCGGCGCGCACACCGGCACCCATGTCGACGCCCCCGCGCACTTCGTCGACGGCGCCACCCCGATCGACAAGGTCTCGCTGTACTCGCTTGTCGGCCCGGCGGTGGTGGTGGACATGACCCACGTGGACGGGGACATCACCGTCGACCACCTCGCCGCGGCGGGCATCGCCGGGGAACGTCGCGTGCTGTTCAAGACGTCGAACTCGGCCGGTCCCCTGAAGGAGACGGACCGGGCGCCGAACTGGGTGGGGCTGAGCCCCGAGGCGGCGAGGGCCCTCGTCGACGGCGGGGTGGAGTTGGTCGGCATCGACTACCTGACCATCGAGAGCCACACCCGCACCGACACCTGGGACGCGCACCACATCCTGCTCGGCGAGGGCGTGCTGATCCTGGAGAACGCCGACCTGGACGCGGTGTCGCCCGGTCGGTACGAGCTCGTCTGCCTGCCCGCCAAACTCGTCGACGCGGACGGCTCCTTCGCCCGTGCCGTCCTGATCCGCCGGGACGCCGCGCCCGCGCCTGAGCCCGGCCACCAGCACCGGAACGTGGCATGACGCGGGTGGCGCTGGCCGCCCCGCACCCGGCGGCGGTGGCGGCCGGCCGCGCCGTGGTCGCCGCGGGCGGGGGAGCCGTCGACGCCGCGCTGGCCGCCGCGGCGGCGCTGACCGTCGTCTACCCACACCAGTGTTCCCTCGGCGGCGACCTCGTCGCCGTGGTCCGGCCGGCCGGCGGGCCGCCCCGCGTGGTGCTGTCCGTCGGCGCGGCGCCCGCAGCGCTCGACGCCGACACACTGCGTTCGGGTGGCGCCGTCCGGATGCCGGCGCAGGGCCCGCTCACCGTCACCACGCCCGGCGTCGTCGCCGGTTGGGCCTCGGTGGCGGGGCTCGGCGCCCGACTCGACTGGGCCGCCCTGTTGGCTCCGGCTGTCGCGCTCGCCGGTGCCGGCACACCGGTCAGCGCCGGCCTGGCCCGGGCGATCGAGAACCGGCGCGACATCATCGCCGCCGACCCGGGGCTGGCCGCGCTGCTGTTGGACGCGGCGGGCGCGCCCCTGCCCGAGGGCGTGCCGCTGACGCAGCCCGCGCTGGCCGAGACGCTCACCGCGATCGCCGGCAACTGGCGGACCTTCTACAACGGACACGTCGGGCACCGGCTCGTCGCCGGGCTGCGCCGGCTCGGCAGCCCGCTGTCGGTGGCGGACCTTGCGGCGCACCGCGCCGAGCGGGTCGCGCCGCTGACCGCGTACGCCCACGGCGTCGAGTGGTCCGTCGCGCCCCCGCCGACGCAGGGCGCCACCTTCCTCGCCGTCCTCGGCGCGAGCGACCCGCTCACCGCCGCGCGGCGGGCGCAGCTGGCCCGGGACGCGCTGCTGGGCGATCCGCGGACGGGGCCGATCGACCTCGACGGGCTGCTGCTGCGCGCCGAGCGGCCGGCGGCCGACGTGGTCGCCGGCCCACGTCCGACCGGCGACACCGTGGCGGTGGCCGCGGTCGACGCGGACGGCACCGCGGTGTCGCTGATCCAGAGCGTGTTCCAGTCCTTCGGCTCCGGCCTGCTGGAACCGGACACCGGTATCGTGCTGCACAACCGGGGCGCCATGTTCAGCCTCGATCCGCAGCACCCCGGCCGGCTCGCCCCGGGGGCCCGGCCGCCGCACACGCTCTGCCCGGCGCTCGCCGTCGGTGGCGACACCGTGCTCGCCCTCGGCTGCCAGGGCGGCCGGTCCCAGCCGTGGATCCTCGCCCAGGTCGCCGAGGGCGTCCGCGCCGCCGCCGACCTGCCGGACGTGGTGGGCGGGCCGCGCTGGGTGATCGGTGGCCGTGACCTCGGCCGCACCGAACCAACCCTGCTGCTGGAGCCCGGCACGGCGGGCGGGGACGACCTCGCCGCGCGGGCACCCGCCCTCGGCCTGTCCGTGGCCACGACGGCGGGGCGGCACGACGACGCGGGGCATGTGCAGGTCGCCCGCCTGCGGGGCGCGGTGCTCGACGCGGCCAGCGACCCCCGGGCCGACGGTGTCGCGGCGGTGTTGTGAGAGCCCTGCTGGTCACGGGTGAGGTGAGCGCTCCGGAGTCCGGCGGGCCCCGGGCGCGGGCGGTCGGCGTGGTGGACGGGCGCGTCGTCGCGGTCGGCGACCCCGAGGAGGTACGGGCCCGACTGCCGTCCGGCGCTGCGCGGCTCGCCGCCCCGTACGTCGCTCCGGGCTTCGTGGACAGCCATGTCCATCTGATCTGGGCAGGCCAGCGCGCCACCCGGCTGGTCCTCGACGACGTCGGCGGTCTCGGCGAACTGCTGGACCGGTTGCGGGCCCACGCCGCCGCGAACCCGTCGGCACAGTGGCTGACCGCCGACGCCGGGTTCGACCTCGACGGCCGGCTGCCCAGCGCCGCCGAACTGGAGGCCGCGGTGCCCGGCCGTGGCCTGCTGCTCGACCGCAAGGGCCACGACGCGCTGGTCAACGTCACCGCGCTGCGCCGCGCCGGGATCGGCCCCGGCACGCCGGATCCGCCGGGTGGCCGGATCGACCGGGACGCCGCCGGGACGCCGACCGGGCTGCTCGTCGAGCGTCCGGCCGTCGATCTGGTCCGTGCCGTGCTGCCGACCGTCGACCGCGACACCCGCGTCGGCTGGATCCGGGCCGGGCAGGCCGAGCTGCTGCGCCACGGCATCACCACCGCCGTCGACCCGGCCGTCGCGGTCGAGGACCTCGACGGATACGCGTACGCCGCGCGGTCCGGTCGGCTGCGGATGCGGGTGGTGGCGATGCCGCTCGGCGACGCCCTCGCCACCGATGCCGTGCTCGACCGGGCGGTCGCGCGGACCGGCCTCGTCACCGCGGATCCGGCTCGGCTGCGCCGGGGCCCGACCAAACTGTTCCTCGACGGCGGCGGCTCACTCGGCACGGCGCTGCTGTCGTCGCCGTGGCCGGGTACCGACGGCTACCACGGCAACCAGACGCTGTCGGTCGACATCGTGCACGCGCACTGCGTGGCTGCCGCCGGGGCGGGGCGCGGGGTGGGCGTGCACGCGGTCGGTGACGCGGCGGTCGACCTGGTGCTCGACGTGCTCACCGACGTCGACCGCCGCGCCCCGATCGCGGGCCTCGGCTTCCACCTCATCCACGCGTACCTCGGCCCGAGCCGCGCCGCGATGGACCGGGCCCGGCGGCTCGGTGTGCGGGTCTCGGCCCATCCGGCATTGCAGTGGCAGGTCGGCGCCGGGCTGGTCCAGCGACTCGGAGCCGAGCGGGCCGGCGCGGCCAACCCGCTGCGCGCCTGGCTCGACGCGGGCGTCGAGGTCGGCGGCGGCTCGGACGGCCCCGGCCTGCCGATGTCGGCCCTGTTCGGCATGTGGCAGGCCCGGACCCGGCAGGTGCGGGGCTGGCCCGATCCGCTCGGTGCCGGGCAGGCGGTCACCGCCGCGCAGGCGCTGGCGCTGTTCACCACCGGGGCCGCCCGGATCGCCGGAGGCCCCGGCACCGGGCGCATCAGGGTCGGCGACCCGGCCGACCTCGCGCTGTTGGACGTGGACCCACTCACCTCGGACGTCGAGGCCCTGCGGACGGCGACGGTCGTGACGACCATCGTCGGCGGCGAGGTCGAGTACCGGGCCTGACCTTCGCTGCGACCCGCTCCCGCCGCGAGCGTCCAGGGTTATCCGCGGAAGACGGTGGACGAGCGGAGTTCGTACCACCGGGCCAACTGCTCGCCGGCCTTGATGACGTGTTCGCGCATCTGGTCGGCGGCGCGCCGGGCGTCGCCGTCGGCCAGCGCCTCCAGGATCCGCTCGTGCTCCTGGAAGTTCTCGTCGCGATGCCGGCTGTCGTTGACGATCAACTGCGCGGAGACGTTGCGGGGAAAGGTTTCGTTGATGTCGCTGATCGCCTTGCTCAGCCGGGCGTTGCCGGAGATGCTCGCGATCAGCGTGTGGAAGATGTCGTTGCTGCGTCGGTGATCGTGCTGGGCGGGCACGACGTCGCCGCGCCGGGCGGAAGAGTGGTCGTACATCTCCTGGTTGGCTGCCCGCAGCTGGTCGATCTGGTCGCGGCTGATCCGCCGGACCGCGCGCGCGGCGGCCAGCGCCTCCAGTTCCGCCCGCACCTCGTACGCCTCGCGGACGTCCCATGGCGCCGGGACGCTGACCACGGCGCCCTTGTTGGGCAGCACCTCGATCAGGCCGCTGGTCTGTAGTTGGCGCAGCGCCTCGCGGACCGGCGTGCGGGAGACGCCGAAGTTGCTGGCGAGCTCGGCCTGGCGCAACTGGGCTCCGATCGGGATCTCGCCGGTCATGATCCGGTCGCGGATCCGCTCGGCGAGGTCGTCGACGAGGGCGGAGCCGGTCTTGCGGGTTGCCGCGAGCTCCTCGGAATCGGTGGTCAACCGGCCACTCTCCCTCTGCGTCGATCGTGGGCTCCGGGTGGCCCGGCTGCTCAGGCGCGGTGGAGCGCCGGAACGCCTCGTTGGTCACCAAACCTGCCTGTTGCGTCACACCACGATACCAGGGAAGGGGTTGCGTGGACCCATGTGGGTTCCACTTGGGTGTGTTTGCTTCCGTAACGGATCCGAAGTGGGTAGCATTGGATCCAATGGAAGGGGGAATGTGCCTACAGAACTACCCTTCGTCATCCGCGCGCTCCGGCTGGAGGCGGCCGGCGTGCTGTCGGTCGAGCTGATCCCGCAGGACGCCCGCACGGCGGTTCCGGACTGGACCCCCGGGGCGCACGTCGACCTGGTGGTCGGCGACGGCTCCACCCGGCAGTATTCGCTGTGCGGGGATCCCGGCGCCCCGTGGTGGCGGATCGCGGTGCTGCGCGAGCCCGCCGGCCGCGGTGGCTCGGCGTGGGTCCACGACCAGCTGCGCCCCGGCGACCGGGTCCGGCTGCGTGGCCCGCGCAACCACTTCGCGTGGGAACCCGCCGCCGCGTACCTGTTCGTGGCCGGCGGCATCGGCATCACCCCGCTGCTTCCGCTGCTGGCCGAGGCGAGGCGGCGGGGTGCCGCCGCCCCGCTGCACTACTTCGGCCGGTCCCGGCGCAGCATGGCATTCCTCGACGAACTCGCCCCCTACGGTGACCAGGCGCGGGTGCACGCGGCGGACGACGGGCCCCGGCCCGAGCTGCGCGAACTGCTCGACGGGCTGCCACCCGACGCGCTGGTCTACGCCTGCGGCCCGAGCCGGCTGCTGGACGGGCTGCGGGCCGCCATGGACGAGGCCGGCCGCCTCGACCGGCTGCGCACCGAGCGCTTCACCGCGCCCGTGTCGGCGCAGCCGCAGCGGGTCGGATCCTTCACCCTCCGGCTCGAGCGCAGCGGCGTGGAGCTGACGGTGCCCGCCGACCGGTCCGGGCTGGACGTCCTGCTGGAAGCCGGCGTCGAGATCGTCAACGACTGCCACGAGGGGATCTGCGGCAGTTGCGAGACCCGGGTCCTCGCGGGCGCCGTCGACCACCGGGACCACGTGCTCACGGCCCAGGAGCGGGCGGCGGGGGACTGCATGATGGTCTGCGTCTCCCGCGCCGCCGGTGACCGGCTGGTCCTGGACCTGTGAGTCGACCTCGGGTGCCGCCCCCGCTGACGACTGCCGACGGGCGCCCGGCATCCGCTCCCCGCTCCACCCCCCTTCCCCACCGCGGAGGTAAGCAGTGCTGCGACAGGCAGACAACGAGAAGCTCACCCGGACCGGGCCCGGCACCCCGCTGGGCGGCCTGATGCGGGCCTACTGGCAGCCGGCCGCGCTGGTGTCGGAGATGCCCGCCGACCGCCCGGTCAAGGCGATCCGGCTGTTCGGCGAGGACCTGGTGCTGTTCCGGCGCGCCGACGGCTGGGCGTTGATCAGCCGCTTCTGCGCCCACCGCGGGGTCGACCTCTCCTACGGCCGGCTGGAGGACGGCGGGCTGCGCTGCCTCTACCACGGCTGGCTCTACGACGCGCAGGGACGCTGCGTGGAGCAGCCCGCCGAACCCCCGCACAGCCGGTTCCTGGACAAGATCCGGATCGCCAACTACCCGTGCGTGGAGCGCAACGGCATCGTCTTCGCCTACCTGGGCGCCGGCGATCCGCCGCCCTTCCCGGCGTACGACTGCTTCGCCGCGCCGGACGACTACACCTTCGCCTTCAAGGGGCTGTGGGAGTGCAACTGGCTCCAGGGGCTGGAGGGCGGGATCGACCCGAGTCACGTCTCCTTCCTGCACCGGTTCGTCGGCGAGGACCCCCGCGACGTCTACGGGCAGCAGTTCAGCGAGGAGGTCGAGGGCACCGGCACGAAACTGTCGAAGCTCGTCGGCGACCACTACCGTCCCGACATCGAGGTGGAGAGCGCCGAGCACGGGCTGCGGGTCTTCGCCATCCGGCAGCTGACCCGGGAGCTCAAGCACGTCCGGGTGACCAACCTGCTGTTCCCCAACGCCTTCGTGGTGCCGTTCGGCAACGACAAGGTCTTCACCCAGTGGCACGTGCCGATCGACGACGAGAACCACCACTGGTTCATGATCTTCTACGACTTCGCCGCGCGGACCGACAAGGAGACGCTGCTGCGGCAACGGCTGGAGGGCGTCTCCCTGCCCGACTACCGGCCGCTGCGCAACCGGGCAAACAACTGGGGGTTCGACCCGGGCGAGCAGCGCGACCTCACGTACACCGGGATGGGGCTGGACATCAACGTCCACGACCAGTGGGCGGTGGAGAGCATGGGCCGCATCCAGGACCGGACCGTGGAGCGGCTCGGCGTGTCCGACCGCGCCGTCACCGCCAACCGACGGCTGCTGCTGCGTGCGATCGACGCCTTCCAGGCCGGTGGCGCGCTGCCCGGGCACCCGCTCGACGAGGCGGACGCGGCCCGGCTGGTCGGCCCGCTGGCCGTCGACATGGTCTCGCCCAGCGAGGGCTGGCAGGAGCGGTGGCGGGAGAAGGAGGCCGAACGCCGCAACCGGTCGCCGTGGCACCGGCCGCAGCCGGAGGTGGCCGGTGCGTAACGCCGACGAGCGCGACGTCTCCGCCGGCGGCGGCGGGGCCAGTGCCCGGCCGATGCTGGCCCAGGACCGGGGCGGCTTCGTCGACCGGCACGACCTGTGGTCCGAGGCGCAGTACGCCGCCGCGGCGCAGATGCGCCGGGTGATCGACGAGCTCGGCGTCGAGATGGTCCGCTTCGGCTTCGTCGACCAGCACGGGATCATCCGGGGCAAGACCATCGCCCGGTCCGCGGTCGCCGCGGCCATGCGCTCGGGCCTGACCGCCCCCAGCTCGCTGTTGCTCAAGGACACCTCGGGCAGGTCGGTCTATCCGGTGTTCGCCGCCGACACGGGGGTCGGCGTCGCCGGCTTCGCCGGTGCCGGCGACATCGTCCTCGTGCCGGATCCGGCCTCCTTCCGGGTCGTGCCGTGGGCCGAGCGGACCGGGTGGGTCCTGTGCGACGTCCGCTTCCCGGACGGCTCGCCGGTGCCCTTCTGCACCCGCGGCCTGCTGCGTGACCAGTTGGGCGTGCTGGCCGGGCGCGGCTACGGGATGACCGTCGGGGCCGAGCTGGAGTTCCACGTCTTCCGCGCGACCGACGCGGGGCTCACCCGCGACCGGGTCGGCCGGCCCGGCGCACCCGGCGCGGCCGCGACGGTCGGCCCGACGACGCCCGGTTCCCAGCTGCTGCACGAGGAGGCCCTCGACGGCCTCGACGACCTGGTGCAGGCGCTCTACACCGGGCTGACCTCGCTCGACCTGCCGTTGCGCTCGATCGAGCTGGAGTTCGGGCCGAGCCAGCTGGAGCTGACCATGGCGGCGGCCGACGCGGCGACGACCGCCGACGCGGTGGTCGTGTGCCGCAGCGCCGTCCGGCAGATCGCCCGTCGGCTCGGCTTCCACGCGACGTTCATGTCCCGCCCGCAGGGGGCCGAGACGGCCTCCACCGGCTGGCACCTGCACCAGTCGCTGAGCGACCTGCGCACCGGCCGGGGCGCGTTCGTGCCCGACGCCGACGACACCGGGCCCCTGTCGGCCACCGGCCGCGCCTACCTGGAGGGGCTTCTGCGCCACGCCGCCGCAGCGGCGGCGTTCACCACGCCGACCGTCAACGGCTACAAGCGCTACCAGAGCCACTCGCTCGCCCCGGACCGGGTCGCCTGGGGGATCGACAACAAGGGGGCCATGGTGCGGGCCGTCGGCGGCCCGGGTGACCCGGCCACCCGGCTGGAGAACCGTTCCGGGGAGCCGGCGGCCAACCCCTACCTCTACATCGCCGCGCAGGCGGTCAGCGGCCTCGACGGCATCACCCGCCGCCTCAAGCTGCGGCCACCGACCACGAACCCGTACGACGCCGCCGCGCCGCCGCTGCCCCGCTCGCTCGGCGAGGCGGTGGCCGCGCTGGAGACCGACGCGGTCTTCCGCGCGGCGCTGGGCGACGTCGTCGTCGACTGGTATGCCCACCTGAAACGGGCCGAGTACGAGCGCTACCTGCTGCACGTCTCCGACTGGGAGCAGCGGGAGTATTTCGGGCTGTTCTGACGGGCCCGGTGGGCGGTCAGGCCGCCGGTCGTACGGTGAACGGCGCCCGCAGCAGCGTCGCGTCCCGCGACGACGGGCCGACGAGCAGCGTGAAGTCACCGGGCTCCACCACCCGCACGCCCCGGCCGTCGACGATGGCGCAGTCGGCGACGGGGACGTCGATCCGCACCGTGGCGCTCTGCCCCGGCGCCAGCGTCACCTGACGGAACGCCTTCAGTTCCTTCGCCGCCCAACTGGCGGAGGTGACGGTGTCGCTGACGTACGCCTGGATCGTCTCCAGGACCGGCCGGGCCCCGGCGTTGTGGACGGTGACCTCCGCGTGGACGGTGTCCGTCGGCGACAGGTCACCCGGCTCGACCCGCAGGTCGGCGTACTCGACGGTGGTGTACGACAGTCCGTCGCCGAAGGCGAAGGCGGGGCGCTGGGTCAGGTCGGCGTACCGGGAGCCGTGCTGGCCACGGATCTGGTTGTAGTAGGTGGGCTGCTGCCCGACGTGCCGGGCGAACGAGACGGGCAGCCGCCCGGCGGGCTCGACGAGGCCGAGCAGCAGCTCGGCGATCGCCCGGCCGCCCCGCATGCCCGGGTTCGCCACCCAGAGCAGGGCGGCGGCGTCGAGCGCCGAGTCGGGCAGCACCAGCGGCTTGGACGCGAGCAGCACGACGACCAGCGGGGTGCCGGTCGCGGCGAGGGCGTCCAGCAGGGCGATCTGCCCGCCGACCAGGTCGAGCGTGGCGGTGCTCCGGCTCTCACCGACCAGCTCGATACGGTCGCCGACGACCGCGACGACGTAGTCTGCCCGCTCGGCGGCGGCGACCGCCTCGGCGATCAGCGCCCCGTCCGGCGGGCAGGGCACGACGACCTGCGGCCGGGGCTGGCCGTCGGGGAACAGCTCCCCGTCGGGATCGGTGGCCATGGTGAGGATGTCGGCGCCGTGCGCGTGGGCGACCGTCCAGCCGTCGGGCGCGTGCGCGCGCAGCCCGTCGAGCACCGTGGTGATCATGTCGCGGGGCTGGCCGTCGCGCATCCAGTCGGCCTGCCCGGAGGAACCCGCCCAGTCACCGAGCTGGGTCTGTGCGTCGTCGGCGAGCGGCCCCACGACCGCGACGGTACGCGGCGGGCCGCCGTCGCCCCGGGCGCGCCCGGTGTCGTCGGCGGCGAACCCGCCTGCGAGCGGGAGCACCCCGTCGTTGCGCAGCAGCACCAGCGACCGGCGGGCGACCTCCAGGTTGAGCGCCGCGTGCGCCGCGCTGCCGATCACCGCGCGCTGCCGGGCGACGTCCGGACGGCGGGGATCCTCGAACAGGCCCAGCTCGAACTTGAGGGCCAGGATGCGGGAGACGGCGTCGTCGAGGTCCGACTCCGCCAGCAGGCTCTGCGCGACCGCGTCCTGGGCGCCCTGGAAGAACTGCGGGGTCGTCATGACCATGTTGTTGCCGGCCCGGACGGCCGCGGCGGCGGCGTGCGCATGGTCGGGCTGGACCCGCTGCTCCCAGACCATCCGGCCCACGTTGTCCCAGTCGGTGACGAGCATGCCCGTCCAGCCCCACTCGCCGCGCAGCACGTCGGTCAGGAGCCAGTCGTTGACGGTGATCGGCACGCCGTCGGTGGTCTGGTAGCCGAGCATGAAGGTGCGGCACCCCTCGCGGGCGACCCGCTCGAACGGCGGCAGGAACCACGCGCGTAGCTTGCGCCGCGACAGGTCCGCCTCGGTGGCGTCCCGGCCGCCCTGGGTCTCGGAGTAACCGGCGAAGTGCTTGGCGGTGGCCAGCACGGCGGTCGGGTCGGCCAGGTCGTCGCCCTGGTAGCCCCGCACCATGGCGCAGGCCAGCTCGCCGATCAGGAACGGGTCCTCGCCGAACGTCTCGCCGACCCGGCCCCAGCGCAGGTCACGGGCGATGCACAGCACGGGGGAGAAGGTCCAGTGCACGCCCGTCGGCGCCACCTCGACCGCGGTGGCGCGGGCGACCCGCTCGACCAGGTCCGGCGCCCAGGTGGCCGCCATGCCGAGCTGGGTGGGGAAGATCGTCGCGCCGGGAAAGAACGAGTGCCCGTGGATGCAGTCCTCGCCGACCAGCAGCGGGATGCGCAGCCGGGTGCGCGCGGTCAGCTCGTGCGCCTCGACCAACCGGGCGGGGGAGGTGTGCAGGATGGACCCGACGTGCTTGCCCAGGATGTGGTCGGCCAGGTCGCCGTGGGAGTCGAGCTGCATCATCTGGCCGGCCTTCTCCGCCAGGCTCATCCGCCCGAGCAGGTGCGCCACCCGTTGCGCGGTCGGCCGGGCCGGGTCGAGGTGGGGCAGGTCGTCGCTGATCGGGTCTGCGATGCTCCGGGACGCGGTCACCGCCCGACCGTACACACTCGCGTGCCCGCCCGCGGCCCGCGCCGGCCACCGGACCGCGCCGCCGGCGGTCGAGTGGCTCAGAGGACGACCTGGCGCAGATCGCTGATCTCCCGGACGCCGATCCCCTCCAACCGGGCGAGGGGATCGGCGTCGCGCAGGGCACCGAACGACAGCCGGGTGAGGGCCTCGACGCGGGTCACGGGCACCTGGTACGTCCGGTACGCGCCGTACGAGAACGCCTCCGGCACCAGCTCCAGCCCCGCGATCAGGTCCGCCTGGCTGAGCAGGTACGCGGTGGCGGAGAGCGCGCCGTCCTCCTTGACCATCGCGGCGACCTTCCAGAACTGCCGGGGCAGTTGCACGCCCCGGTACCGGTCGTCGTCGGCGGCGAGGACGGGGCCGGTGAAGACGGTGACCTTCAGGTCGTGGGTGTCCGCGTTCTCCAGCAGATGGTCCTCGAGCCCCGCCCAGGTCGTCTTGTTCTGGTTGAAGTCCTTGTGCTGCGGGGAGCAGTTGGTGAAGTGGAACGTGTCGTCGTTCGCGCCCTTCGCGACGGCGCGCGACGCGCCCCAGGCGGGGTCGAGCCGGCGGACGAGGTGACCACGGTCGAGCGGATTCGCGGCGTAGACCTCCTCCCCGGTCTGCTCGTCGGCGGCCAACCGTGGGTCGAGCGACCAGCGGTCCGGTTCGCGCTTGAGGCGGACGCTGGTGTTGCCGTCGATGTTGACGGCGGTGAAGAACGCCAGCCGGCGCAGCCGGTGCAGCACGACGCTGAAGTGGTGGTACGGCAGCACGTACCGGGGCTCGGCGGTGGCCAGCCGGTTGACCGCCGCCAGGGGCACCTGGTCGGCGTGCAGGGCCGGCAGCGGCACCGGATGGCCGGCGCCGAGGAAGAGCGGATCGTAGCCCGCCCGGTCGGTGTGGTCGGGGTCGATGCCGACGGACTCCCGCACGGTCGGCAGGGAGGCCGCGAGCCTGATCGGGCGGCGGGGCGCGTGGCCGTCGAACGGTGCCGCCGGGCCGGGACGGGCGAAACCGGCCGGGCCGGGCAGCTGCTCCGCCGGGCCGGTCGAGGGCAGGGTGCTTCCCGCGGCGAAGAGCCCGTCCAGCAGGAGCTGCCGCGCGGGCGGCAGGGACTGCTCCCTGAGGAACGCCAGCAGCCGGCTGACGCGCAGCCCCTCGTTGACGATGCCGCCGAGCTCGTCGTGCCCCGGCGCGGGGGTGCTGGCGTGGTGCAGCGCGACGACCTCCCACTGGTCGTTGAAGACGGGGGAGCCGGACGAGCCGGGCTGGGTGTCCGTCTCGTAGTGCAGGAAGCTGTCGACCAGGTCGACGACCCGGTTCTCCCGCAGCGCGACCTGCTTCTTCCCGCCGCACGGGTGCTGCACGACGCTCACGAAGTCGCCGATGATGGCCTTGCCCTCCGACTCGATCAGCCGGTTGAAGCCGAACCGGCCCAGCTCGGCCGGTGACCCCTTGACCGCGACCAGCGCGAAGTCCAGCTCCGCGTCGGCGAGGAAGAAGCGCCCCGGGTCCAGGACGAACGCCCGCAGCGGCAGCGGCGTCCCGTCGGGGCCGTCCTGGTAGTCGAACTCGACGCCGCTCTGCGCGGCGACGTCCTCGTCGGGCAGGACGTGGTGGTTGGTCAGCAACAGCTCACCGGTCACCATCGAGCCGGTGCCGTAGCCCGTGAGCCGGCCCCGCCCGTCACGGACGTTGACGCGGCCCACCGCCCGGGCGGCGACGACCCCGCCTTCGAGGGCCAGCGTACGGCCGTTCGCGGCCGGCGGCAGCCGTTCGCCGGGATCGCCCCGGCGGCCGCCGGATCGTCCCCCACGAGGTGCCGCCGGACAGGGCAACTTTGCGCGCAGACGCCGGCTCCTTCGCCGACTACCGTCGGCCCTGACCGCCCGGCCCCGCCAGCCTGGCCCGCCACCGGTCGGACGAGGGGAGCGAACCATGGTGTTCCCGGCGTTGCAGTGGCCGATGACGCTGGCGCTGGTGGCCGTGACATCCTACCACGGACTCCGGTTCCTGGGCCAGGCGTCCGCGCGCGGGGGGTCGGAACAGGCCGTGCGGTGCCGGATCGCCGAGGGTGTCCATCTGCTCATGGGCGTGGCGATGACCGCCATGGTGTGGGCGCTCGGGGTGCCGCCGGCGGTGTGGGCCGTCCTCTTCGTGCCGGCCGGGGCCTGGTTCGCGACGCTGACGGCCCGCCGCCCAGCGGGGCCGGGCTCGCGGGCGGCCACCGGGTACTTCGCCCTCGCGTCGGCGGCGATGGTCTGGATGACCGGCCTGCCGGGCGACCACGCCGGGACGCACGGCCAGCACGGCGGGGCCGCGCCGGCGGGCTGGTGGCCACCGCTGGTCAGTCTGGCCCTGGGCGGATACCTGCTGCTCGCCGCGGGCTGGTGGGCGGTCCGGGGCGTCCGCCTGACCCCGGCCTGGCGCGGCCACGTGCCCGCCGGCCGGTCGGTGCCGCCCGGGGCGCGGGCCGAGGGCCTCTGCCACGCCACGATGGGCGTCGTGATGGGCCTCATGCTGCTGGCGATGGTGTAGGCCCTACTTCTGCGTGTCTTCTTCGTGGTGCGGGCTGTACCGGGCCGGTTGACTCGACGGCGAGGCACGGACGGCGCGACGGGGGACGTCGGACGGGCTCACGGTTTCCTCCCTCATCACCAGGAGCAGCACATGCCATACGTCAAGGTCGGCGAAGAGAACAGCGGCGACATCGACATCTACTACGAGGACCACGGCACCGGAGCGCCCGTCGTGCTCATCCACGGCTACCCGCTCAACGGGGCGTCCTGGGAGAAGCAGTCGCGGGAGCTGCTCGCGGCCGGATACCGGGTGATCACGTACGACCGACGCGGGTTCGGCAAGTCGAGCCAGCCGACCGTCGGCTACGACTACGACACCTTCACCGCCGACCTGCACACCCTGCTGGAGCACCTGGACCTGCGCGACATCGTCCTGGTCGGCTTCTCGATGGGCACCGGCGAGGTGACCCGCTACCTCGGCACCTACGGCTCGCAGCGGGTGCGCAAGGCGGTGCTGATGGGGGCGGTCCCGCCGTTCCTGCTCAAGACCGACGACAACCCCGAGGGCGTCGACGCGCAGGTGTTCGCCGACATCAAGGCCGCGGTGGTGGCCGACCGGCCCGCGTACTTCAAGAACTTCCTCGACAACTTCTACAACGTCGACGTGCTGGGCGGCACCCGGATCAGCGACGAGGCCTGGCAGAACAGCTTCATCACCGCGCTCGGCGCGTCGGCGTACGCCGCGTACGCCTGCGTCGACACCTGGCTGACCGACTTCCGTGCCGACCTCGGCAAGATCGACGTGCCGACGCTGCTGATCCACGGCGACGCCGACCGGATCCTGCCGATCGACGCCACCGCCAACCGGCTGCCGGAGCTGATCTCCGACCTGCGTTACGAGGTTGTCCCGGGCGGCCCGCACAACATCGCCTGGACCCACCCGGAGCTGGTCAACCGCTACCTGCTCGACTTCATCGCCGCGTGAGCGACCCGCCGGCTGACCTGCGTCGGTGGGCGACGCGCGGGCCGGCACGGCGACGGCTCCGGCCCGCCGCCCCACCCCTGAATCGAACGGGAGAACAACCATGGCCGTTGTCGACGGCATCCTCGACTCCACGGACCGCAAGACCACCGGCGAGGCGCTGCAACAGGCGCTGGCCGACCTGATCAACCTGGGGATGCTGGCCAAGCAGGCGCACTGGAACCTGGTCGGCCCGCACTTCCGCAGCCTGCACCTGCAACTCGACGAGCTCGCCGACCTCGCCCGCCGGTACGCCGACGAGGTGGCCGAGCGGGCCGCTGCCGTCGGGTTCAATCCCGACGGGCGGGCCGCGACGGTCGCCAACCAGTCGACGCTGCCGACCCTCGATCACGGCGACGTCGAGGAGGGCACCGCCGTCGAGGTCGTGGTCGACGCGCTGTTCGCCCTGATCCGCACGCTGCGTCAGGCGGTCGCCGACACCGCGGCCAGCGACCCGATCTCGCAGGACCTGCTCGTCGGGGTCACCGCCGCCGTCGAGCAGCAGCACTGGCTGTTCCGCGCCCAGCGCTGACCCCGCCCGCCGCCCGGCGGGTTCGCCGGGCGGCCCGATGTCGCCGCGTACGCCGAGGTCAGCGCCCTGGATTGAGCACTGTCAGGCCCCGACGGCGCTGGTCAGGCGGTGGGCTCCCGACGCCAGCGCACCGTCACCTGGAGCTGCCCCTGCACGCCCGTGCGGGCGATCAGCGCGCCCGCCTCCGCAGTCAGCTGAATCCCGAAGCTGATCTCCACTTCGTCCGGCCGGTCCACCATGGACCGGAACTCGGTCAACGCGGCGGACGCGGCGTCCCGCGCCTGGCCGATCGCCCTGTTGAAGCTCACGCCGGCCCGGCGGAGCACGTCGTCGGCGGCGGACGCCGGGGCGATCCCCGGCGTCTCGTCCACGGCCACGAGCACGGTCCCCCCGCCGTCGAGGGCGAACTCGACCACCTCGCTCATCCACTGTCCCTTCTCGATGGCTACCCCGGTGGGCTGAGGCAGGACAGCCCCAGCCACTCCTGCGGCGGCGTCCGGTTCCGCACGCTATCCAGCTCGGTCAACAGACTGCCCAGCAGCGTGGGATCGGCCAGGTACTGCAGGACGGCCGAGTGGAACGCGGCGGTCATCGCCGCCGGCATCATGTCCGAGGCGTCCCGGCAGAGCGTGCCGCTGGTGAGGGTCCGCGCGATGCGGCGCGGCAGACCATCCGGGTACGCCGCCGCGTCGGTGTCCGCATTCAGGGTGAACGCCAGGTGGCCGCTCGCCTCCCGCCACACCCGGCGCGCCGGCTCGCCGGCCAGGAAGCGGACCAGCGCCCGCGCCTCCGGCGAGTCCGCGAACATGCCCACCACGTCCTCGGAGATCTCCCGCACCGGCGCGTCCGTCGGGTCGAACGCCGGAGAGGAGAAGAAGTCGAACGCCGGCGGCGGCCGGCCCGCTTCGGACTTCGGGGGGTGCTTGACGAGGAACTCCTGGTAGGACCGGACGATGAACGAGGCCTGATGATCGAGGAAGCACCTCGGGGGCGAGACGAACATGCCCGGCCCCGCCACGTTGAAGTCGGTCAGCAACGGGTTTCGGGTGCCCCGCCCGGCCCCCACCAGCGCACCCCACGCCTGCCAGGCCCCCCGCACCTCCGGCGACGTCCACGCCTGCTGCCCCGCCGCCCACCGTTGGTAGACGGTCTGCCCGGACCGGTGCAGCAGGATGTCCTCGATCCAGTCGGTGCCCGGCCACCCGGACTGCGGCTGCGCCCCCATCCCGAGGCACCACGGCGCACCGCCACCTGTCGCGAGGTCGCGGGTCAGCGCCACCAGCTCCGCCCACGTCGCCGGTGGCGACGTGACGGTGGGGCCGCGCGAGGCGTTCGTGCCGTACCAGATCAGGCTCTTGGGGTGCACGGCGACGGACAGCCCGTACACCCGGGCACGGGTGCTCCCCGGGGGCGGGAGCCGGAGCAGCTGCGGGGCGAGACCCGCCTCGTCGGCCGGGACGACATCGTCGAGCGGGAACAGGTCGCCGCTGTGCACGTACGCCTTCAGGTCGTTGAGCCGGGGCAGCACCGCCAAATCCGGCGGTCGGCCCCGGTCGACCCCGGACCGCAGCACCTGGCTGACGTCCCGGGTGCCCTGATAGGTGACCTTGATCCCGGTCTCCGCCATGAAGGCGTCCAGCACCGCCAGGAAGGGCCAGGCCTCGCTGCGTCGCCTCCGCTCCTCCTCGGTGTCGCCCTCGCCGTCCTCCGACCAGGACGCGACGACGCTCAGGGCGCGCGGCTGCGGGGGCTCGGCGCAGGCGGCCAGGCCGGCGGCGAGCAGGATCGGGGTCAGGGCGAGCGCACCGCGTCTCATCGTTGCCGATACCTGTATTCCTCTAGTCGGGGCAGGAAACCGACGATCACCAGCGCGGCGGAGAGCAGGGCCGCCGAGGGCAGCACGACCTCGCCGCCGCGACTGTTCGCGGCCCGCGCCGCGAGCCCGGTGGCGTCCTGGCCGTGTCGCCACGCCTTCCGGCCGGCGGCCCCGGGCCCGTCCGCCTCCCGGCCCGTGCCCGAGCCCGGCCCGCCGTGGTGGGGCGCGAGGACCTGCGCAATCGTGTCCGGGCACGGCGTCGGCGTGCAGGCGGCGGTGAGCAGGCCGGCCAACTGCGTGGCGTTGCGGCCGGCCAGCGCCTCCAGCTGGACCCCCCGAGCCTCGGCTGCCCGATGCGTCGCGGCCCGGGCGTCACCGAGCTGGTCGGTCGAGCGCAGGCTCGTCGCCGTGGTGCCGCCCATCGCCAGCACCGCGAGCGTCGCCAGCAGCAGCGGCGCGTTCAGCACCCGCCGGAACCGGCGGCGCAGGAACAGCTGGGCGGCGACCAGCAGCGCGCCGAGGGCGAGCACCGGCAGCAGCCAGAGCAGGAGCATCACCCGGCCCGCCCAGACCCCGTCGACCTGCCGATTCAGCGCCGCGTCCTGCTTGTCCTCCAGCAGATCGAGGCGCACCAGGATCTCCTCCAGCAGGCTCGACGCGTCGCGCAGCGCGGCGGCGCCCAGCGCCCCGCCGTCGGGCTGGGCGAAGTGGGCGTGGGCCCGCTCGATCAGGCCGGTGTAGGTGACCAGCGACGCCTCGACGACCTGGATGTCGCGGCTGCCGTCGTCGCCGGCGGCGTTGTCCTCGGCGACCTCGGCGAGGTGCTGGCCCGCTCGGGCGATCTGGTTCTGGTAGTCCTCACCCGGCCCGGCGAGCAACCGGGTGCCGGCGGCGAAGCTGGCCACCGCCGCGCCGTGCGCCTCCCGCAGGGCGACCTGGGTGTCGTACACGGCCAGGATCGCCGGCACGGAACGGTCGTAGGCCGCCTCCGTGGTCCGCTGCACCCCGAGGAAGACCGCCAGGCAACCGGCCAGCGCGACCGCGTTCGCGGCGAGCAGCGCCCACAGCAGCCGCAGCAGCGTCCGCCGGGTGGTGCTGGTCAGCGCCGTGCCGTTCACGCCGGCACCGGTCCGGCGTCGGCGGGATCGGGGAACTCGTGGCGGCACCGCTGGCAGAACCGGGCGCCCGGCGGCGAGCGGTGGCCGGCCGGGCAGACCCGGGGCGGGGCGTCGGCGGCCGGCACGGGTGCCGACGCCGCCCGCGGATCCTGCTCGCGCACCGTGAACGACGACCGCACGGCCACGCTGATCACGTCGAGCCGGGGCAGGTCGTCGCGCAGGCGTACCGACGCGGCGTCGACGTCCTCGACGAGCAGCCGCAGCTGCTCCAGGTGGAACGCGTCCCCGGCGGCGGTGGCCAGCTCGACCGCGCGGCCGAGCAGGTGCGCGGCGGTCGCCCGGTCGCCCGCGTCGTATGCGTCGCAGCCGTCGGCGATGAGCCGGCTCAGCTCCTCCTGCCCGGTGTAGTGGGCCACCCGCGGGTCGATCCGGCTGGACAGGGCCAGGTCCTCCGTCCAGTGCGCCAGGGCGTTCACCGGCCGGGCGGCCGGCGCGTCGTCCACCAGCAGGTCGACGCGGGCGACCCGTAGGTCCTCGCCCGTCGGCCGGCCCGCCGGGTCCACCTCGAGGCAGAGGTGGAATTCCCGGCTCTCCACCCCCCAGGAGCCGGTCGCGCAGGCCACGGACCGGTCGTCGACCGGCGTCACGGGCAGCTCCATGATCGTGGGATGCACCTGCCGACAGGACAGCACCCGCGCCGGCGGGACCACGGTGATCCGCAGACCGGCCCGGGCCACCCGCTTGGCCATCGTGGCCCGCATGGTCGCCCGGAAGTCGGCCTCCAACTCCTCGGGTCGGCGGACCGCGTCGGCGGTGCCGTGCAGTGCCTCGGCGACGCGCGTCAGCTCGCGGGGCTCCCAGGCGTCGCCGACGCCCCGGGCGTCGCAGGCGAACTGCCCCGCGCAGGCCGCCAGCACCTCCGCCAGCCGCTGCGGCGTCTCGTGCTCGTTGCGGCCGTCGGTGAGCAGCAGGGCGTGGCGGATCGCCTCGGGGTGCTCCGCCAGCAGCTCCCGGGCCAGCTCCAGCCACGTGCCGATCGCCGTGCCGCCGGCGGCGGCGAGCCGGCCCAGCTCGCGCCGCGCCTCGTCCCGGGTGGCCGGTGAGGCGGCGGCCAGGCCCCGATGGGCGGGGTAGACCATCCGGGCCTCGTGGGTGCCCTCCACGACGGCGAAGCGGACCCCGTCCGGCAGCATCTCGACGGCCGCGGCGGTGGCCCGCCGGGCCGCGCCGAGCTTGGTCGGCGGGTGCGCCATCGACCCGGAGCAGTCGACGAGGATCACCTCGGCGTAGCCGGAGCCGTCGGCCTCCGCCGGAGCGTCGCCCGCCCCGGCCCGCGCGGTGACGGTGAGGATCGCGTGCAGCTGGCGATCCCTGGTGGACAGGAACCGGTCGTGGTCGATCCGCAGGTCGAAGTCGAGCGCGCTGGACACCGGGTCGCTCCTCACCATGATCGCAGGAAGGTCAGCGGCCGGACCGCGTTCGCCCGGTCGACGAGGACACCGTGGTCGTTGGCCGTGCGCGCCTGCCGGGCCAGGTCGCGCAGGGAACTCTCCACCAGCCGTCGCAGGGACCGCTCCGACGGCGCGTCGCCCAGCGTCTCGCCGCCGGCCAGGCCGCCGGCGCCGTGGACTCCGACGCGGTCCAGGGCGGCCTGCCGGATCACCGCGGTCATCCGGTCGCGGGCCTCCCCGTGCCGGGCGCCCCCGTCCAGCCGCAGCCGGCCGAGGCGGCGCACCGCCTCGTTGAGGTGCTCCGCGCCGGGCGGATCGTCGCCGAGCCGGGTGGCCAGCACCCGCACGGCCGCGACCTGGGCGGCGTCGTAGTGCCGGGAGACGCGGGGGACGCCGTCGAGGAACCGCACCGCCGCCTCCCGGTCGCCGTCGGCCAGCCGCAGCCGGGCCAGCCCGAACGCGGCGCTGGCGGCCGAGCGGTCCCGGCGCCACACCGCCCGGTAGTAGCGGGTCGCCTCGCCAGCGTCGCCCCGCTGCTCCGCGCAGTAGCCGAGCGCCAGCTTCGGGGCCACCTCGCCCGGCAGTTCCCCGTACGCCCGGTCGAACCGCTCGGTGGCCCCGCCCGCGTCGGACCGGGCGAGCGCCAGCAGGCCGTGGTGCCAGACCAGCCGCCAGTCGGCCGCCGCGTCCTCGCCCAGCAGCCCGGCGGCGACGGCCAGCGCCTCCTGGGCCGGGCCCGGTCGGGCCAGCTCCAGGTGCGCCCGGCAGCGGGACAGCTGGAGCTCGACCGAGTCCGCCTCGAACGCCGCGAGCCGGGCCAGCAGGCTGCGGGGGTCGAGGGCACCGATCAGGTGCAGGGCGGCGGTGGCGGGGTCGCCGGCCGCAGGGCGGGGCACCGGCAGGCCGGTGGCCACCGATGCCGGCGCCGGGCGGCCGTGGTGCGGCACCTCGGCGGCGGACGGGTCGGTCCAGGCCGCCAGCCCCGGCACCGCGCCGAGCCCCGCGTCGAGCAGCGCCGCCGTGGGGGCGAACACGGTGGACGGCTCCTGGGTGCGGTCGGCCGGGGGAGCCGGCAACAGCTCCCGCAGCACGCCCTTGAGCTGCTCGGACATCTCGGAGGCGGACGCGAAGCGGCGGCGCCACTCGGGGTGGGTGGCGCGGGCGACCAGCCGCCCGAAGGACTCCGCCCCGAGGTCGGGATCGCGGTCGGTGGTGCCGAGCGGGGGCCTGCTCAGCTCCCGCAGCATGACGCCGACCGCGTAGAGGTCGGACCGCACGGTGAACCCGTGCGCGGCCAGCTCTGCCGGGCTCACCCCGTAGGTTTCGGTGCGTACCTTCGGGCTGTGCCGGTCCTCGGCGCGGCGCACCCCGCCGAGGTCGATGAGCTTGACCCGGTCGGCGGTGCGGATGACGTTGCCCGGGTGCAGGTCGGTGTAGAGCAGCCCCTTGCCGTGCAGGTAGTCCAGCGCGGTCAGGATCTCGTGACCGTACGCGAGGATCTCCACCAGCGGCAGCGTGACCGCCGGCCGGGCCGGGTCGGCGGCGGCCTGCCGCAGCTCGTGCAGCGCCATCCCCTCCAGGTATTCCATCACGATGTAGCTGGTCTGCCCGCCGAAGAGCCGGTCCTGGGCGCTGACGAAGTTGAAGATCCGCACGATGTTCGGATGGTCCAGGGTGGTCAGGAACTGCCGTTCCGAGACCTCGATCGCGAGGGCATCCGGTTCGGTCTTGTTGATCAGCCGCTTCAGGGCCATGGGTTTGCGGTCCAGGTGGACGTCCTCGGCGAGGTAGACCTGCCCCAGGCCGCCCCGGGCCAGGTATCCGACCACCTCGTACTGGCCGGCCACCAGGTCGCCGGGCGCGAGGGCGGAGACGAACGCGAAGGGCGTCCCGCAGCGGAAGCAGTAGCCGTGGTCGAGCCGCTCCGCCCCACCCCGGCCGACCTGCTCCCCGCAGGCGGGGTTGGCGCAGAACCGCTCGTGCTCGGGCACGGTCAGGCCGGCCGTCGCGCGCCGGTGGCCGGCGAAGTTGCGCACCGGCAGGGACACCAGGCCGGCCACCGGCCACGTCTCGTCGCCGACCGGTGCCCCGGCCGTCGGCGTCGAGGCCCGGGGCACCGACCGCGCGGGTCGGGCCGCGAGGCCGCAGACCTCGCAGAAGCCGTCGGCGTCGACGGCGCCGGGACAGCCCGGGGTACGCGCACAGCGCATCAGGACGGCGCCCCTTCCCGCCGGTCGCCGAGGGCACGGCGGACCGCCTCGGCGTAGGCGTGCACGGCGTCGGTGGCGTCGGTGAGGTCGCACGGGCCGGCCCAGAGCAGGTCGTGGGCCCGTCGGTAGGAACGCCCGAGGCCCCGGTGCTCGGTCAACCCGCCGGCCACGGCGCGCGCCCGGTGCGCGTCCAGCAGCCCCCGCAGCTGCTGGTGCACGGTAGCCCGCGTGGTCAGCTCGCGCCGTAGCGCCGCCACCTCGTGCAGGGCCCGGTCGGTGCCCTGCTCCATGGTGGCCAGGTGCTCCAGCAACGGGCCGGGGTCGGGCTCCCGGGCGGCGGCCAGCAGCGTGGTGAGCCGGATCCGCAGCCGGGTGGCCCGCGGCTTCGCCGGTGGCAGCCCGCTCACGCGCGCCCCGAGCCGGCGGTGCTGCTCGCGGGTCAGGCGCTCGGCCTCGCGCAGCCCGGCGATCCGCCGGGCCAGCAGCGCGAGCCGCAGACCGACCGCGGGACTGCGGAAGCCCACCAGGACCCGCAGGTCGCGTTCGGCGGCGCGGTCGACGATCGGACCGACGACGTCGGCGACCAGCGCCTTTGGGTCGGTCGACTCGTCCACGCCGTCGATCAGCAGCGACCGGGGCGCCGCGTCGCCGAGCACGTCGCCCACCACGGCCTCCGCCGAAGGCCCGGCCGTGCCGACGAAGCCCAGGATCCGCTCGGCCAACTCCCGGGGCGGCTTGCCGGAGGCGTCCAGCGCCAGGTCGATGCTCCCCAGCGGCGGCACCGACGGCTCCCGCTCGTCGCCGGCCGGCCCGGCCGACGGCGGCCGGAGCTGCCATGGACAGCACCACGGCCCGGCGCACCGTGGCCGAGGCCGTCGACGTGGGCGGACCGGTGACGACCACCAGGACGTTCTCCGGTGAGCGGCGGGCGAAGAAGTCGGCCGTCCGCCGGGCGACCTCGCCGTCCTCCCGGCCGCGGCTCATCGACGTCAGTTCCCGGTCGACGGAGGAGTCGCCGACCACCCACGTCTGGAGCAGGGGCAGGTGGTTCAGCAGCGTCTCCACGGGGATCAGGTACGACCGGCCGGCGGTGGGGTCGCTGTAGTAGGAGACGACCATGCCCACCACGTGGCCGGTCTCGTTGTCGACCGCCGCCGCGCCGCTGAACCCGCTACGCACCCAGAGCCCGGGGCTCACCGGGCTCGGATTCATCTGCATCCACTCGTTGCCCGGGCCCGCCCCGCCGTACAGGACGGCGTGGACGGTCTCGCCGTCGCTGAACTCCTTCGGGAACCCGAAGGCGTAGATGTGCTTCTCCCACAGTGGCAGCCGTCGCAGCTCGGCACCCGGGCGGCCGGGGACCGGATCGGACAGTTCGAGCAGGGCGATGTCGCCCTGGCGGTTCTCGCCCGCCGGCACCCATCCGCCGGCCGCCACCCGGGCGGACCGGGCGGGTAGCTGGGGCAGGCGGACCAGGTCGACGTGGACCAGGCCGGCGGGCGGGGCGGCTCCCGCTTTCGTGCGGCCGGCCGCGCGGTCGATGACGTGGGCGCAGGTGAGGACGTGCCGGTCGCCCAGCAGCGTCCCGCTGCCGAGGATCAGACCGCTGGCGCCACGGATACGGGCCACCCATGGCTGACGGCCGTGATTCTCCCTCACCTGTGCATGGTATTCGCAGACGCTTTCGACAGCGGGGCGCGGAATTGACCTCTGTAAGAAAGACGACTCGGCCGCGAAACACGGAAGAGACGGCAGCCGGCCCCATTCGGGAATTGTCTGTCCTGCGATTCCCAGGGCCCGCGCGGCCGCCTCCGGTCGGTTACCCTCTTCCCGGTGACGGTGACCACGGGGGCGCCGGCCGCACCCGCCCCGCCGGGGCCGGCGGGGTCACGGTCGCCGGCCCCGCGGGGGAGGTCACCCGATCGGGTGACCTCCCGCAGTACCGTCTTCCGGCCGGCCCATCGCTGTCAGAATCGGCCGCATGTCCAGCACCGGGGAGATGATCACGCTCAGGGACGGCCGCCGGGTGGTGGTGCACCGCTGCGGTGTGGACACCGGCCGGCGGGTGGTGGTGTTCTGCCACCCGGCCCCGGGCTCCGGTGCCTTCGACCCCGACCCGGCGGCCACGCGCCTCGCCGGGGTCACCCTCCTCGCCCCCGACCGGCCCGGCTACGGCGGCTCCGACCCGGCCGCCGACTGGGCCGACGTGCCGGCCGCGGCCGACGACCTCGCCGAGCTGATCGACCAGCGTGGCCTCGGGCGGGTGGCCGTCGCGGGCTGGTCGGCCGGCGGCCGGGTCGCGCTCGCCCTCGCGGCCCGCCGGCCCGACCTGGTGCGCCGGGTGGCCGTGCTGGCCACCCCCGCCCCCGACGAGGAGGTCCCCTGGCTCGACCCGGGGCAGCGGGACATGGTCGCGGCGCTGCGCGACCGGCCGGTCGCCGACGCCCGCGCCGAGTTGGACGCCGCGATGGCAGGCCTGGTGCCACCCGATCCCCGGGACCCGGCGGCACTGCGGTTGCTCGGCGCGACACCGGCCGACCAGGCCGCGCTGGCCGATCCCGGCACCGCGACGCGGATCGGCGACATGCTGGCCGAGGCGTTCGCCCAGGGTGCGCGGGGGATGGTGGACGACATCGCCGGCTACTCGCTGCGCCCGTGGGGCTTCACGCCCGACCAGGTGCGGGCGGCCACCCTGCTGCTCTACGGGGCCGACGACGCCCTCGCCGGCCCTGAGCACGGCCGCTGGTGGCGCGACGCGCTGCCCGACGCCCGGCTGGAGGTCGTGCCGGACGCCGGCCACCTGCTGGTGACGCAGTCCTGGCGCAGGGCCCTCGACCACCTGGTCGGCCCGCCGGCACGGGCCACCTCCGCCCGGGAGGCGGTCGCGTTCATCCTCCGCGCATCCGGTCCGCCGCGCCCGGTGCGCTAGGCCCGTTCCGCAGCCCCGCAGCCCCGCAGCCCGCCTCGGCCGCCCGGCCCGCCGCGCGGCCCGGGCCCACAGCCTGCCCCGGATCCGTGGCGCGGCGACCCGCCGGCCCGTCTCAGTCGCGTTCCTGGGGTGCCGGCAGCACCGCCAGGGCGAGCGTCAGGTCCAGCACGGTCTGCGGGTCGAGCAGCCGGTCGCCGTACAGCTCCCGCACCTGCGCCATCCGGTAGCGCACCGTCTGCGGGTGCACGAACAGGGCCGCCGCCACGTCGTCGCGGCGGCCCTGGTGCAGCAGCCAGGCCCGCAGCGTCTCGGCGAGCCGGTGGGCGGTGGCCGGCGGCAGCGCGGCGAAAGGCTCCAGCACCTGCGCGCGCAGGTCGGCCAGGGCCTCCGGGTCCGTGCTGAGCAGCAGCCGTGCCAGGTGCCGCTCGGTGTCCAGCGGCGCGTCGGCGTCGGCGCGGGGCAGCCCGAGCAGCAGCGCGCGGGCGGCGCGCTCGTACGACCCGGCCACCCGGTGCCACGGCCGGGCCGGCCCCAACACCGCCCGGTGCCCGCGCAGCACGCGGGCCAGCTGCCGCCGCCGGCCGCCGTGGGCGTCGGGCACCAGCAGCACGGCCAGCTCCTCCGCCGGCTCCGTCCCCGGCATGTCCTCCCCGCTCTCCAGCGTCTGCGGGCTCAGCGCGGTCAGCACCGTGCGCAGGCCGCTGCGGGGCAGCAGCACGACGGTCAGCGTCTGCGGCGGGGGCCAGTCCGCCCGCTCGGCGCTGCGGCGCAGCACGTCCTCGGCCTCACCGGCCAGCAACTGCTGGGTGAGCCGCTCCAGGTAGCGCTGCCGGGCCCGGCCGACGCTGGCCAGCTCGTCGGCGTGCCCTGCCACGCTGGCGGCGGAGAGTTCGTCGATGTAGGCGAACATCAGCTCGGCGAACTCGGCGACCGTCGTCGCCGCGAGCCCGGCGCGTACGGTGGCGGTGGAAACCTCCCGCCAGGCCACCCGTGCCCCCACCCGGTACGCCGCCAGCAGCGCGTCCATGCTGCGGCCGGAGCGGGCCTCGCCGCTGCCGAGGGCGTACGCGGCCTCCAGCGCCGGGGCCAGCGGGGTGCTCGGGTCCGCCGCCGCCTGGGGCCGCCCGACGAGCTGGAGGAAGGTGCCCAACGCGATGCGTACCGCGTTTTCGATCTTGGCCCGCATCTGCCCGGTGAGGGTGCCCGAGTAGGCCGGGACCTCGGCCGTGATCGCGGTGACCGTGCGCTCGGCGACCACCGGCAGCACCGCGAGCAACCGGGCGGCCGTCGGCGCGTCCAGTTCGAGGTGGGCAACGCGGCGGCTGGTCCCGGACTCTTCCGGCATCGTTGTCCTCCCGGAACAAAACCGTGCGGCGCTTTCATCTCTCTTGGCCAAGATGTTATGCGATCGTGTCCGCCACCCTGGTCCTATGACCACCACCGTCCCGCGTCCGTCCGGCCACCGCACCGTCCGGGACAGGCTGTTCCGGCTCGCCGAGACGGTCACCACGCCGCTGCTGCCCGACGACTACCTCGACCTGGTCGCGCCGCTGCGCTCCGGTGCCGCCCTGCGCGGGCGGATCCTCGACGTCCGACCGGAGACCCGGGATGCGGCGACGGTGACCATCCGGCCCGGCCGAGGCTGGCGCGGGCACACCCCCGGGCAGTACGTCCGCCTCGGCGTGGACGTCGACGGGGTCCGCCAGTGGCGGGCCTACTCCCTCACCTCCGCCCCCGGCCGCCGCGACGGCCTGATCACGGTCACCGTGAAAGCGATCCCGGACGGCCGGGTCAGCAACCACCTGGTCCGCCGGGCCCGGCCCGGCACCCTCGTCCAGCTCGACCAGGCCCAGGGCGAATTCGTCGCGCCCGCGACCGCGCCGCAGAAGGTCCTCTTCGTGACCGCCGGCAGCGGCATCACCCCGGTCATGGGGATGCTGCGCGCCGGCGTGCCCGCCTCGGCGGACGTCGTGCTGGTGCACTCCGCGCCCACCCCCGACGACGTGATCTTCGCCGCAGAGCTGCGCGGGCTCGCCGCCCGGGGCGCGATCCGCCTCGTCGAGCGGCACACCGACACCGGCGGCGTGCTCGGCGTGGCCGAGCTGGCCGACCTGGTGCCCGACCACCTCGACCGGCAGACCTGGGCGTGCGGCCCGGTCGGCCTGCTCGACGCGGTCGAGGCCCACTGGGCCGCCCACGGGGCGGCCGACCGGCTGCACACCGAGCGGTTTCGGCCCACGGTGATCTCCCCGGGCGCCGGCGGTGACGTCACCTTCACCCGCGCCGGGGTCACCGTCTCCGCCGACGGCGGCACCGCCCTGCTCGACGCGGGGGAGGACGCCGGGGTGCTCATGCCGTCCGGGTGCCGGATGGGCATCTGCTTCGGCTGCGTGGTGCCGCTGCGCCAGGGCGCGGTCCGGGACCTGCGCAACGGGGAGATCACCACCGCCGTCCCCGGCGACGGCGTACTCATCCAGACCTGCGTGTCGGCGGCGGCCGGTACCTGCGACATCGACCTCTGACAGGAGAACCGGACGTGACCGCGATCCAGAACAAGGCCCACAACCCGATCGCCCACCTCACCGCCGCCGACATCGAGGCGCTGGGCCGGGAGCTCGACGCCATCCGCGACCGGGTGCTCGCCAGCCGAGGGGAGGCCGACGCCGCGTACATCCGCAAGGTGATCTCCACCCAGCGCCGGCTGGAGCTGGGCAGCCGGGCGGTGCTGCTGTTCTCGCTGTTCCCGCCGGCCTGGGTCGTCGGCACCGCCGGCCTTGCGGTGGCCAAGATCCTGGAGAACATGGAGATCGGCCACAACGTCCTGCACGGCCAGTACGACTTCATGCGCGACCCGAAGATCCACTCGACGACCTGGGAGTGGGACCACGTCTCCCCGGCCGAGCAGTGGAAGCACTCGCACAACCAGCTGCACCACACGTACACCAACGTGCTCGGCAAGGACAACGACCTCGGGTACGGCATCATGCGCGTCGACGAGGACCAGCGGTGGCACCCGATCCACCTCGGCCAGCCGCTGTGGAACCTGATCAACGCCTGCTTCTTCGAGTACGGCATCGCCGCGTACGACCTGGAGCTGGGCCGCAACCTGCGCAAGGGCCGGCACAAGGCCCCCGAGTTCCGGGCCCGCGCCCGCGCGGTCGGCCGCAAGATCCGTCGCCAGTTCCTCAAGGACTACGTCATCCACCCGCTGCTGTCCGGGCCCTCGTTCCTCAGCACCCTCGCGGCCACCTTCACCGCGAACCTGATCCGCAACCTGTGGAGCCACTCGGTGATCATGTGCGGGCACTTCCCGGAGGGGGTGGAGACGTTCGAGAAGACCTCCATCGAGGGGGAGACCCGGGGCGAGTGGTACCTGCGGCAGATGCTCGGCTCGGCCAACATCAGCGGCAGCCGGCTGCTGCACATCATGACCGGCAACCTGTCGTTCCAGATCGAGCACCACCTCTTCCCCGACCTGCCGAGCTGCCGCTACTCCGAGGTCGCCCCCGAGGTGCGGGCGCTGTTCGCCAAGTACGGGCTGACGTACACCACCGGGGCGCTGCCGAAGCAGGTCGCCTCCGCCTGGTGGAAGGTCATCCGGCTCTCCCTGCCCAACCGTGCCACCGAGGCCCCCGCTCCCGCAGCGCCGGCCGCCGAGCCGGAGGCGCGGACGGACGCCCTGGCGACCTCCTCGGCCTGACGTGCTCCGCGCCCTGGCGGTGGTGCCTAGCCGGCGTGCTCCCGCATCCGGCGGTAGTGGTCCCACAGCTCGACGTACGGGATCTGCTGGTTCGTCGCCCGGGCGCGGGACCACTCGCCGGCCCAGTGCATCAGCAGGCTCGGCGTGCGCGACCCGACCACCCGACCGTCCCGCACGGCCAGCGACGGGTCGCCGGCCCAGCGTTCCAGTGGGATCCGCCACGACCCGGTGGCCATCGCGATGGTCAGCAGACTGCCGTACTCACGCCCCGCCGTCACGATGAGATAGTTCAGCAGCGGCTGCTCGTAGCAGGACAGCTCCATGTGCTCGGCGAGCGCCAGGGCCGCAGGGAGTCGCGCCTCGACCGCCGGCGGTGCCAGGCTCCCCTTGCGGGAGACCAGGAAACCGGTGTTGGCGGCGTACGAGATCTGCCGCTGGTTGAGGGCCCCGGCAGCGTACACCGAGTCCTTCCACACCCACCTGCGGATGTCCGGCAGGTCCGAGTGGGACGTGAGGAAGTCGAAACGGTCCAGCAGCCGGAAGGTGAAGCCGATGTCGCTGAGGACCACCGTGTCGGTGTCGATGTAGACGAACTCGTCGAAGGGTCCGTCCCAGATCGCCAGCTTGCGGTACTGCCCGACGGTGTGGCCGTGGAACCTGCGACCGATGTCGTCACACCAGCTCAGCCTGGCCTGGTCGCGCCAGATCGAGAAGTCGTATTCCCCTGCGAGCCGGGCGATTTCCTCGACGTCGTCGCCGAACGGCACGAGGCACAACGGAATCGACGGGTTGTGGGCCCGGAAGCTGTTCAGGAACGCGATCGCGAGATCCAGGATGGCGTCGTTGGCGACGAAATACGCGCCCCGGTTGGACACGTCGCGGCTCCCTTACGGACACGGTGGTCGCACATCGTGATGATGTTAGATCACCGCGTCACGGCAGGACAAGCGATCGCACCGGAGGTCCGGCCGCCCTCGGCGGCGCTCAGCGTCTTGCCGAGTGCCGGTGCTGCACCGCCTGCCGGCCCTTGACGAACGCGAACACGATGACCGCGAGCAGCGCGATCACCCCGATGATCACCAGCCACCGGACCGCTTCGAGGAGCAGTCCGAGCAGGATGAGCGCGCCGCCGACGACACCGACGACCCAGAGCAAGGCCCGCATGTCCACCTCCCGATGACCGGACGGTCCCGTTGGCCGGGCGTCCGCCGCGTGCGCGGCCCAGACGCCATTCCCGCTTCGGCCGTCACCATGCCCGCAGACACCATGCCCGCCGGCCTGGTGTCGCCGGCCGGTGTCGCCGGCTACCCGGAATGCGGGCCAGTGCTCCGGCCTTCAGGCCGGGGGTGAAGGCCTGTGCTGGGAGTGCCGCCAAGGCCCGAGCAGTGTCTTAATTGCGCCGGACGGTTCTGCTGCTCGATGTACTGCTTCACGACATGATCAGCCGGGGTCGAGGCCATCGCCCAGCAGGTTAAAGATCAAGCTAGCGCGTCTGCGGGACGTCGGAGCCGTGACGGGTCGGCCGCCGCCGACACGGTGGTCGATCCTTCGGGGCACCGAGCACCGTGACACACGACCGGGACACCGCAGGGCGCAACCTGTGTAGGAAGGGGACGTCCGACGGTGCGCCCGAAGCCAGCGGATGCCCACTCGACCCGCCCGAGGTGAGTCCCTCGCCTTATCCGGCCACCCGGCGCTCCTGCTTCCGCGATCGAGTGTGTGGGCGCCGATCAGGTGTCGACGCGGCGTGTCTCGTAGGCCCACACGACGATCTCGACGCGGTTGCGGGCGTTGAGCTTGCGCATCAGGGCGGCGATGTGGGTCTTGACGGTGCTGAGGCTGATGGACAGCTCATCGCCGATCTCGCTGTTGGTCCGCCCGCGAGCGGCAGCCAGCAGGACCTGTTCCTCGCGAGCGGTCAGTGGCTCGACAGGCTCAGGTGGCACCGAGCGCGAGCGGCTGTTCGCGAAGGAGGACAGGAGCCTCGCGGTGATGTTCGGTGCGATCAGGGCGTCGCCGCGGGCGGCGGCATGGATGGCCTGGGTGAGCATCTCGGCGCCGGCGTCTTTGAGGAGGAAGCCCCGGGCGCCTGCCTTCAGCGCGCCGTAGACGTACTCGTCGAGGTCGAAAGTGGTGATGACGACGACGGCCAGAGGATCGGCGACGTCGGCCCCGGCGAGCTGGCGGGTGGCTTCGATCCCGTCGACCTCGGGCATGCGGATGTCCAGCAGGCACACATCGGGACGCAGCGAACGAGCCATGGCGATCGCCCGGCGGCCGTCGGCGGCCTCGCCGACGACGGTGATGCCCGGTTGGGCGTCCAGGATCATGCAGAGCCCTGCCCTGACGATGTCCTGGTCGTCAGCGACCAGCACGCGGATGGTCATGACGCGCGCGCTATCCGAGGCAGCGAGGCGTCGACGCTCCAGCCGCCGTTCGGGTCAGGTCCCGCCCGGAGGGTGCCGCCGAGCAGGCTCGCCCGCTCGGCCATGCCGCGCAGCCCGTAGCCGACGTGCGGGGACCTGGTCGTACTCGCCTCGCCGTCATCGCGCACTCGCAGGTGCACCTGGCTGCGGGATGCGGTGACGTCGACGGTGACGTGGGTGGCGCCGGAGGCGTGGCGGGTCGCGTTGGTGACCGCCTCGGCGGCGATCAGGTAGAGGGCGGTGCTGACTGCTGGCTCAACGGCCTCGACGTCACCGGAGACCTGCACGCGGACGCCCAGCACCTCGCCGCCGGGACGAGCGAGTCGTTCGACGTCCACCACCCCTCGCCGGGGGGCGAGATCGGCGTCCGTTCCGTCGCGCAGCACGCCCACGAGGGCTCGCATCTCCTTGAGCGTCCGGGACGCCTCTTCCTCGATGGTGACCAGGGTGGCCAGCGCGCGCTTCGGATCTGCGGCGGACAGCGCGCGACCTGCCTGTGCCTGGACGGCGATGGCCAAGACGCGGTGGCCGACCGTGTCGTGCAGCTCGCGGGCGAGTTCGTTGCGCTGGTGAAGCCGCACCTGCTCGATGTCGCGGTCGTGGCTTCTGGTGCGGTAGCGCACTGCCGCGCCGAGCGCGGCCGAGAACAGGAAGAAGCCGTAACCGGCGACCTTCTCCGCGGGTGAGGTCGGTTCCGCGATGAGGGTGACGGGTAGCCAGATGAGGATGATGCCGAGTCCGAGGGCAGCCTCGCGACCTGCCCCCCAGCGCAGCAGGGCGTAGGGCAACACAAGCAGCCCTGCGATGCCCAGCAGACCGGTGGCATCAATGACCGCGATCCTCGCGATGTCGAACACGAGAACGGCTCCGAAGGCAACGGTGACTGCGGCCAGCGGCCGCGTGCGTCGCCACAGCAGGCACGCCGCGACCACGACGCTGACACCGACCAGCAGCGGCGCCCATGCCCTGTCGTCGCGCAGCAATACCTCGACGAGCGAGATCGCAACAAGAGCCGAGGACAGCGCCCAGTCCCGCCAGACCCGCACCGGCGGGCGTGCGGGGCGAGGCTCAGCCCAGATCCCAGCAAGCATGCTCCCCCCTCCCGGACAACGTAAGGGGGCCGCCGCTCGGGCGGATCAGCCTAAAGTACTGCGGATGTCCCGTGCCTGCGGCCGGGACAGCTCGAGCCCGCAAGCGGAGGTGGCGCCCGTCAACGCTGGTCATGCTGAAGACATCGAGTGAGCCGACCCGGCTGACGCCAGTACGCAGGAGACGTGATGACCAGAACCGACAGACCAGCCGGTGCGCTCCAGGAAGCGCACATCCCGGTCCAGGCGAAGCTCGCCGCGGCCTGGGCCAGCTTCATGTTCCTCTACATCTACGTCGACTACCTCTCCCTGTACAAGCCCGGCTTCATCGACGACATCCTGGTCGGCGTCGTCCATGAGTTCGACACCGGCCCCACCTTCGTCGCCCTTGCGCTCACGCTCATGGCCATCCCGATCCTCATGATCCTGCTCTCCGCGACGCTCCCCGCCCGTGCCAACCGCGCCACCAACCTCGTCGTGGCAACGCTCTACATCCCCGTCTCGGTGTACAACGCGGACGGCGAGTCCTGGACCTACTTCTACTTCTACGGCCTCTCCATCGGACTCGAGGTGCTGCTCCTGGCCTTCATCCTGCGCGCCGCGTGGACCTGGCCCCGGACCATTCGAGCCACCGCCGGCCGCGACCTCGCCCAGGCCCGGGTGTGACGCTCGAGGCGGGCCCGGTGTGCGGGGCCGGTGACAGCGGCTCCGGCAACAGCGACGCGAGCAGCAGCACGATCCAGAGCGGGACCGCACCGACGTCGCGTAGCACCACGGAGTCGCCCGCCCCGTCGGTGAGCAGCAGCGTGAGCACGAACAGGGCGGTGGCGAGGACGGCGTCGGCCGCCCTCGGCCAGCGCGTGAACGGGCCTCGGGTGCACTGGATCAACGTGGGCGCGTCCGGGGCAGCCGTCGCCGTCCCGCAGGGGGACGCCGGTACCCCGTTACGAAGGCGGAGAGGATGTCAACGGCGGGCGACGTAGACGGTGTTGGCCGACTCCCGGCCCTGCAAAGGGTTGGGGAAGCGGACGACGTGGGCCAGGGATGTCGGGAACACCCCGGTGAGCACCCGCTGGAAGTCCGGGTCCGGCGGGTCGTTGGACCACAGCGCGAAGACCCCGTCCGGGTGCAGCAGGTCGGCGAGGCGGCGCAGGCCCTCGGCGGTGTAGAACGGGGCGTGGCTCGGGTGCAACACGTGCCGGGGCGAGTGGTCCACGTCGAGCAGGATCGCGTGGAACCGCCGGCCGGGTGAGTCCGGGTCGAAGCCCGCCCCGTCGGCCACGGCCGCGAAGAAGTCCGCCCGGACGAACCGGGTGCGCGGGTCGTCGGCCAGCCCCGCCGCGAACGGCAGCAGGCCCCGGCGGTGCCAGTCGATGACGTCCTCGATCGCCTCCACCACCAGCAGCGACGCCACCCGGGGGTCCTCCAGGGCGGTGCGGGCCGTGTAGCCGAGGCCGAGGCCGCCGACCACGACGTCGAGCGTCGCGTCGCGCAGCGGGGCCAGCCCGAGCCGGGCCAGCTCGATCTCCGCGACGGGGAAGAGGCTGGACATCAGGAACTCGTCGTCGAGCTTGACCTCGTATACCTCGCGGTCCAGCGCGGGGTCGTGCCGGCGGCGCAGGCTGATCTCGCCGATCGGGGTCTCCCGCCAGGCCAGTTCCTCGAATCGCACGCCCACGCAGGTCCTCACTTCGGCCGGGTCCGAGCGGATGTTACCGCCCGCGCGGACCCGGCCGTCGCAACAACCCGCCAGCCGGTACGCGGCGCGGCGCGCCCGCGCTCGGTCGCCCGGCGCGCACCCGGGCCGGTCAGGACGTGGCGCGCAGCCGGGCGTCGAGCGCGTCGAGGTCGGGCAGGAACCACACGTGGTCGGCCCGGTTGGACTCGTGCACCAGGGCGCGTAGCGCCGAGCTCTCCGCCAGCTGCCCGGAGATGTCGCCGATGACGGCCAGACGCAGCCGGTAGTTGACGAACTTCTGCATGACGTCGCCGGCGAACCGGGTGCCGAGCGAGAAGAACCCCTCGGTCAGCCGGCTCGCGGGCACGGCCACCACCTGCGCGCCGAGGAAGGCTGCGCCGATCAGGTCCAGCGCGTCCTGCTCGGTGGCCACCACCGGGCCGTCCGGGTCGCACACCAGCACCGGGACTCCGGCCAGCTCCCGCACCTCGTCAGGCATATCCCGGCTCCCCGGCGAGCGGGTCGTCCTTTCGGCCGAGCAGGCCGGCCTCGGCATCGAGCACGGCGTCGAGCAGACGCAGCAGGTCGGCGGTGGCGGCGGTGCCGCCCAGGATGACGATCTTCATCCGGCTCCGTTCCTCGTCGTGGACGGTCTGCACCCGCAGCGGGCGCGCGAGGTCGTACCCGTTGTTCGCCCCGGCCAGGACGAACGTGCCGAGCCGGTCGGCCGTGGCCCGGTCGACGCCGTCGACCTGCACGATGCTCGACACCTCCACCGAAGCGCCCCGGGCCGGCGGCGCCGGCGGGCGGCCGGTGAGCGCGTCGAGGTCGGCGCGGGCGATCCGGTACTGCTTGCCGATCCGGGTCGCCCGGAGCCGGCCGGAGCGGATGTAACCGCGCACGGTGCGTACGTGCAGGCCGAGAAGGTCGGCCACCTGCTCGACCGAGTATATTTCTTCCTTCATCACTCCCTAACCTATCTCATGTTGGTGCTGATAGGGAATGATGGGGGTTTCCTTGGGTGCGCAGCCCCGCTCACAGTGCTGTCACTCGACGGCAACCTCTGTCGTGCGCTGAGCCCTAGCCTTGATCCATGTCGACGCGGATCGTCTTCGAGACCCATTCGTGGAGTGCGGACAACGACCGGGGCGTCGCCACCGGCTGGCTGCCGGGGCGGCTGTCCGTGCGCGGCCGGGCGCTGGCCGCCGAGCTCGGTGACCGCAGGCGGGGCGACGGCATCGCGGCCGTCTTCACCTCGGACCTGCGCCGGGCGGTGGAGACCGCCGAGATCGCCTTCGGGGGCGCCGGCATCCCGATCCTGCACGACTGGCGGCTCCGGGAGTGCGACTACGGGGCCCGCAACGGCACGCCTGCGGCGGAACTGCACCGGGGCCGGGCCGAGCACCTCGACTCGCCCTATCCTGGCGGCGAGAGCTGGCGGCAGGCCGTGCTGCGGGCCGGGCGTTTCCTCGACGACGTCCCGCTGCGCTGGGACGGCCGCCGCATCCTGGTGATCGGGCACGTCGCCACCCGGTGGGCGCTGGACCACCTGCTCGACGGCGTCGGACTGGAGGAGCTGATCACCGCCGACTTCGCCTGGCGCGAGGGCTGGGAGTATGACACCGACACCCGCCAGCCCGCCCGCGCCTGACCCGGCGCCTGCGCGCCCCGCCCGGGTGGGTGGGGGACAGTCAGGAGAGGGCCAGGAAGAGCTTCTCCAGCTCCTCCTCGGTCATCTCCGGGTCCTCGCCCCGGTCGCGGGCGGCGTTGCAGTGCCGCATCCCGGACGCGATCAGCTTGTAGCCGGCCCGGTCGAGGGCCTTGGAGACCGCGGCGAGCTGGGTCAGCGTCGCGCGGCAGTCCTCCCCCGACTCGATCATGTCGATCACGGCGTTGAGTTGGCCTCGGGCCCGCTTCAGGCGGGTCAGGGCGTCGGTGGTCATCTCCGGTCGCAGCTTCACCTACGTCACCTCCAGGGAGAAAGGTACCCCGGGGGGTACGACACGGCCACCGTTTCGCATCACACCCTACGACCCTCCCGCGAGCCTCGCGCCCGGTGGCGGAGGGTCTCCGGGGGATCGACGCAGCGTCTATCCTGTGCCCCGATCGACCCGTCGGAGGGGACCGGATGCCGTCGCGGCAGGACCAGCTTCACTCGTACCAGTTCACCGTGCAGCGGGCTGTCGCCGCCCTGGTGATGCGGGAGACCGACCCGGCCCGGTCGCCGTTTCGGCGGCTGGCGGGGGCCGGGCTGGCCAGCGTCCTGGTCGCCGCGATCGCCCTCGGCGGCTTCGCCCTCTACGGGCTGTTCGCCGGCGGCGGCACCAAGTGGCGCGACGCTGGCGCGGTGATCGTGGAGAAGGAGTCCGGCGCCCGGTTCGTCTACCGCGAGCAGAAGCTTCACCCGGTGCTCAACTACGCCTCCGCGCTGCTGATCATCGGTGCCGAGCGCCCGAAGACCGTGCTGGTCTCCCGCCGCTCGATCGAGGGCGTGCCGCGCGGGCTGCCGCTGGGCATCCCCGACGCCCCCGACTCGCTGCCCGACCGGGCCCGGCTGTCCGCCGCCGGCTGGACGGTCTGCTCGGTCGCCACCGCCGGGGCGGAGCACACCGCCCCCCGGTCGGCCGTGCTGATCGGCACGGCAGCCACCGGCGGCCGGGCCCTGGGCGACGACGCGATCCTGCTGCAGCACCCGGACGGCGGCCTGCACCTGGTCTGGCACGCCCGCCGCTACCTGCTGCGCGACACCGGACGGGTCCTCGCCGCGCTCGCCGCCACCCGGCAGCGGGCGGTGCCCGCCGCGCCCGCCCTGATCAACAGCGTTCCGGCCGGGGCCGACCTCGCCCCGCTCGACCTGCCCGGCCTCGGCCAGCCTTCGCCCCGGGTGTCCGGCGCGAGCGTCGGCGACGTCTTCCTGGTCCGCAACTCCGGCGGCGGTCGCCAGTACGCCGTCGCCCTCACCGGCGGCCTCGCCGGCATCACCGAACTGCAGGCCAGCCTGCTGCTGGCCCGCACCGGGCAGGGCGAGCCGGAGGCGATGACCCTCGGCCGGTTCGCCGCCCTGCCCAAGCTGCCGGACCTGGTGCCGGCTGGGCCCGCCGCCCCGCCGACGAGCCCGCCCCAGCTCGCCGCGGCGGACCCGGGGGCCCTCTGCGTCCGGGTCGGCGACGACGCGGGGGCGGGCGACGTGCGGTTGGGCGCGACCCTGCCCGACCTGTCGGACAGCCCGCAGGCAACGGGCGGGGCACCGGTCGCCGACCACGTCGTGGTCGAGCCCGGGCACGGCGCCGTGGTGGAGTCGGTCGCCGCGCCGGGCGCCACCGGCGGCGCGCTCTGCGTGGTCACCGACCTCGGTCGCCGGTACGTGCTGGCCGACCCCGCCGTGCTCGGCATGCTCGGCTACCGGGACGTGCGGCCCGTCCGCCTGCCCGCCGGCCTGGTGAGCCTGGTGCCGGCCGGCAGCCCGCTCGACCCGGCGGCGGCCCGGTCGGCCGGCGAGTAAGGAAGGGCCCCTGTTAACGCCTACGGTAGAGAAGGGTTCCCCTCTCACCCCGCGCCGGCGGGGGAGCGCGGGCTGGCGGGCGGTGCTCCGGCGGGGGAGCGCGCGGGCTGGTGGGCGGGCCGGCGCTCAGGCGGGGCGGCGCAGCACGGTGACCGCGAAGTCGGCGTCCTCGCGCCACGGTCGCAGGTCCCAGGTGGCGAAGCGGTGCTCCAGGCGTAGGCCGGCGGCGACCGCGTCGGCGTCGAAGTCGGTGAGCCGGTAGCCCCGGTCGGTGCCGAAACCGACGACCACCACCCCGTCGGGGCGCACGTGCGCGGCGACCCGACCGAGCACGCGCCGCTCGGTGCCGGGCGCGACGAACGCCATCACGTTGCCGGCCAGCACGGCGGCGTCGAACGGCTCGGGCTCCCCGGCCGCCGCGAGGTCCAGCTCGGCCAGGTCGCCGACCAGCCAGCGGGGGCCGGGGTGGTCGGCGCCGGCCGCCTCGATCAGCACCGGGTCGGCGTCCACGCCCACCACCGGGTGGCCGCAGGCGTGCAGCGCCGCGCCCACCCGGCCGGTGCCGCAGCCGGCGTCGAGGACACGGGCGCGCGGCGGCACCATCGCGTTCAGCAGCCGGGCCTCGCCGGCCAGGTCGGCGCCCTCGGCCGCCAACCGGCGGAACCGGTCGACATACCACTGCGAGTGTTCGGGGCCGGTGTCGGTCACCCAGCGGGTCGGGTCTGCCATCGCCCCACGCTAGCCGAGCCCACCCGTCAGGCTCGCGTGAGCCCTTCTCCGCCCCGCCGGTGAGGTCCTCGGTGCGCAGCCGTTCGCCGGCGAAGAAGAGCAGCACGACGGGCAGGGTGAGCACGACCGGGCCGGCCATCGGCACGGTCTTGGGCACTCGACGCCGTCGGCGAGCAGCGACAGCCCGAGCGACACCGTCCACCGGTCGGGCCTGTCGACGAGGAAGAGCAGGGCGAAGAGGTACTCGTTCCAGGCGATCATGAAGTCGTAGAGCGCGACCGCCATGATCGACGGGGCGGCGAGGGGGAGGCTGACCCGGCGGCGGCCGAAGAACCGCAGCCGGGCCACGGCGTACGCGCCGGGGATCGCCACGACCAGGGTGAGCCCGGCGCGGGACTCGCGGCGATTGATCAATAACAAGACATATGCTGATTTTTTGCTCTACACTGGAGCCCAGTGCTACCGGGATGTGACTCATGGTCAACTGGGTTGTCTCACTCGCCGGGCCCCGACGGGTCAGCCTCGAGCCCTGCCCCCGCGATCTGCTCGGCCCCGGCCGGGGCCGGGTCCGCTACTCCGGCATCTCCGCCGGCACGGAGCTGACCCTCTACCGGGGCGCCAACCCCCGCCTCACGAAGGGCTGGGACGAGGCCACCCGCATTTCGTCCCCCGCCGGTCCCCGCCGACGTACCCCCTCACCGGCTTCGGCTACGAGGAGGTCGGCGACCTCGTCGAGGTCGCGCCCGACGTGGTCGGGCGGCATCCCGGCCAGGCCATCTGGGGCATCTGGGTCCAGCGGGCCGAGGCGGTGCTCCCCGCCGACGCGGTCCACCCGCTGCCCGTCGGGCTCGACCCGATCGCCGACGCCCTCCAAGTCGTGCTGAGGTTCCCATGACCATTCCGCTGGCCTGCCAGGAGCAGCTGCTCCCCGGCGACGATCTGATCCGCAAGCACGCCCTCGCCGCCGCGCTCGGCTTCGCCGGCATCGAGCTGCGCGGCCGGGGCGACCTTGCCCTCGCCCGCCGGCTACCGGAGCTGCGCCGGGCCCGCGCCGCCAGCGTGGTCATGCCGACCGTCTGCGTCGAGATGGACCACTTCATCGGCGACTTCGACCCCGACCGCTCCGCCGACGCCGTACGCAACCTGCGCTCCCAGCTCTCCGTCGTCGCCGAGCTGGGCGGCATCGGGGTGACGACCCCCGCCGCCTGGGGGATGTTCTCCCGCCGGCTGCCGCCGTTCGAACCGCCCCGCCAGCCGGCCGGTGACCGGCAGGTCCTCCTGGACGCCCTCGGCACCCTGGGCGAACACGCCCGCGCGGAGGGTGTCACCCTGTTCCTCGAACCGCTCAACCGGTACGAGGACCACATGGTCAACCGGCTGGACGAGGCGGTGGCGCTCTGCGCGGCCGTCGGCCTGCCCTCGGTGCGGGTCGCCGCCGACACGTTCCACATGAACATCGAGGAGGACGACGTGCACGCCGCCCTGCGGGCCGCCGCCCCCTACCTCGGGCACGTGCAGGTCAGCGACACCAACCGGCACCAGCCCGGTGCCGGCCACCTCGACTGGCCGGTGCTGCTGCGCACCCTGCGTGACCTCGGCTACCCGGGCTGGCTGGCGCTGGAGTGCCGGCTGCGCGGCGATCCGGTGCGGGGGCTGCAACAGGCCGTCACCGTGCTGCGGCACGCCGAACCCCGGCGGATGGCGGCGTGAGCACCGGCATCGCCGCCGACGGTGGTGCGCCGGCCCGCGCCCGTGACGCGGGGGCGCTGTGGCGGCTGGCGGTGGCCACCCTCGACGGCAACTGGGAGCACGACCACACCGTCCCGTCGCGCACCCTCTACCCGCACCAGTGGAGCTGGGACTCGGCGTTCGTCGCCGTCGGCCTGGCCCACGTGCGCCCCGACCGGGCCTGGCGGGAGCTGCGCACCCTCTTCGCCGCGCAGTGGGCCGACGGGCGGGTGCCGCACATCGTGTTCAACCCCGCGCTGCGCGCCGGGTCGTACTTCCCGGGGCCCGAGTTCTGGGACTCCGCGCGGGCGGCCGGCGCGCCCGCCGTGGCCACCTCCGGCATCGTCCAGCCACCCGTGCACGCCCTCGCCGCGTGGCTGGTGCACCGCCGGGCGCCGTCGGAGCGCAGCCGGGCCGAGCTGGCCTGGCTCTACCCCCGGCTGATCGCCTGGCAGCGCTACCTCGCCGGCCGGCGCGACGTCGGCGGGGCCGGGCTCGCCAGCATCGTGCACCCGTGGGAGTCCGGGTTGGACAACAGCCCCGCCTGGGACCCGCCGCTGGCCGCGGTGCCCGCCGACGCGGCGGTCATGCGGGCGTACCGGCGGCACGACACCGCGCACGCCGACGCCGCGCACCGCCCCACGGACCTGGACTACGCGCGCTACGTCGCGCTGGTCGAGGCCTACCGCGCCGCCGGATACCGCGACGACGGGCTGTCCGGGCGGCACCCGTTCCTGGTGGAGTGCCCGCTGGTCAACACCGCCCTGGGGCTCGCCGAGCACGCGCTGGCCGCGATCGCCCGCGAGATCGGCGCCGACCCCGGGCCGCACCGCGAGCGCGCGGCCCGGATCACCGCCGCCCTGGTGGACCGGCTGTACGACCCGGTCGGCGGCACCTTCCACCCCCGGGACCTGCGCACCGGCCAGCTCGTCCCCGCCCGCACCGCGCTCGGCCTCATGCCGCTGGCGCTGCCCGGCCTGCCCGCCCGGCCGGTCGCGGCGCTGCTCGCCGAGGCGTGCTCGCCCCGGTTCGGGCTGGCCGCCCGGATGGACCGGCCGCTGCCCAGCCACGACCGCACCGCGCCCGACTTCGAGCCGCTGCGCTACTGGCGGGGCCCGAGCTGGCAGAACCTCAACTGGCTGCTGTGGCGGGGGCTGCGCGCCCACCACCGGCTCGACCTGGCCGCCGGGCTGCGCGACTCGATGATCGACCTCGTCGCGGCCGCCGGCTGCCACGAGTACTTCCACCCCGACACCGGGGCCGGGCTCGGCTCGCCCGCGTTCGGCTGGACCGCCGCGCTGCTGCTCGACGTCCTCGCCGACACCTGAGCGGCCGGTCGACCACCGAGGGCTCAGGCCATGCCCGCCGGGGTCGCGCCGCCGACCCGCAGCGCCGCCAGCGGGAGGTCGTCGACGGCGTACCCGAGCGCGTCGACCACCTCGACGACCCCGCTGACCTGCGCGGTCAGCCGCAGCGCGAGGCGCACCGTGGAGCGGCGTTCGAGCTGCCCGGTGAGGGTGACCACCCCGTCGTGCACGGTGACGTCGACGACGTCGTCGCGGACGCCCAGCGTCCGGCGCAGCACCTCGCCGACCACGTCGGCGAGGATGTCGCCGTCGGGGCGCAGGTGTACCCGGAGCAGGTCGCCACGGGTCACGATGCCCACCAGCCGACCCAGGTCGTCGACCACCGGCAGCCGCTTGACGTGCCGTTGGGTCATGAGCCGCGCCGCCTCCACGCAGGACGCGTCCGGCGCGACGGTGACCGCCGGGGCGCTCATCAGGTCGGCGGCGAGGGTCGCCCCGGCCTTTACCAGCGCCTCCCGGTGCCGGCGGCCGGCGAACACCCGCCGCTCGTGCGGCTGACCGAGCAACTCCACCTTGTGCAGCAGGTCCGCCTCGGAGACCACCCCGAGGACCCGCCGCGCGTCGTCCACCACCGGCACCGCGGTGACGCGCCAGCCGGTGAGCACGTCGACGATCTCCCGGTACGCCGTACCCTCCCGTACCGCCGCCACGTCCGTCGTCATCACGTCCCGCACCTGCCACGTCCGCATGGCGACCTCCCTCGTTCCACCTCGACGGTAGGGACGGGCGGGTGGTGGTGGGCAGGGCCGGCCGGCCCGGCGGGCGTGGGGACCTCCTGCCCGTACCGATGGGCCGGAGGTCCTGCGGGCGGCCGGTCAGCGGGCGGGGGGCAACTCGCGCAGCAGCACCTCCACCCGGGACCGGATCTCGTCGCGGATCGGCCGGACGGCCTCGACCCCCTGGCCGGCCGGGTCGTCGAGCTTCCAGTCCTCGTAGCGCTTGCCGGGAAAGACGGGGCAGGCGTCGCCGCAGCCCATGGTGACGATCACGTCGGAGGACTCGGCGGTGGCGTACTCCAGGAGCTTGGGCCGCTGGTCGGTGATGTCGATGCCCACCTCGGCCATGGCCTCGACGGCGGCCGGGTTGACCGTGTCGGCGGGCGCGGAGCCGGCGGAGCGGACCTCGACGGCGTCGCCCGCGAGGTGGCGCAGCCAGCCGGCGGCCATCTGGGAGCGGCCGGCGTTGTGCACGCAGACGAACAGGACGCTGGGCTTGTCGGTCACGGTGGTTCCCTCCGGATACGGGTGGCGGAGTCAGCAGGTCAGTGGGTGAAGTGCCGGCGCAGCCACAGCGAGACGTACACCAGGCCGACCAGGACGGGCACCTCGATCAGCGGGCCGATGACCCCGGCGAGGGCCTGGCCGGAGGCGACGCCGAAGGTGCCGATGGCCACGGCGATGGCCAGCTCGAAGTTGTTGCCGGCGGCGGTGAAGGCGAGGGTGGTGGTGCGGGCGTAGCCGAGGCCGATCGCCCGACCGAGCAGGTACGCCCCGGCCCACATGAGCGCGAAGTAGACCAGCAGCGGCAACGCGATGCGGGCCACGTCGAGCGGCCGGCCGGTGATGGCGTCGCCCTGGAGGGCGAAGAGCACGACGATGGTGAACAGCAGCCCGTACAGGGCGGCGGGGCCGATCCGGGGCAGGAAGCGCGACTCGTACCACTCGCGGCCCCGGGCGCGTTCGCCGAGGCGGCGGGTGAGCCAGCCGGCCAGCAGCGGCACGCCGAGGAAGATGAGCACGTTGCGGGCGATGTCCCAGCCCGAGACCGCCAGCTCCGCGCCGGACAGGCCGAGCCAGCCGGGGAGCACGGCCAGGTAGAACCAGCCGAGCAGCCCGAAGGCGAGCACCTGGAACACCGAGTTCAGGGCGACCAGCACGGCGGCGGCCTCCCGGTCGCCGCAGGCGAGGTCGTTCCAGATGATCACCATGGCGATGCAGCGGGCCAGGCCGACGATGATCAGCCCGGTGCGGTACTCGGGCTGGTCGGCCAGGAAGATCCAGGCGAGGGCGAACATCAGCGCGGGGCCGAGCACCCAGTTGAGCACCAGCGAGGAGACGAGGAGCCGGCGGTCGCCGGTGACCGTGTCGAGGCGGTCGTAGCGGACCTTGGCCAGCACCGGGTACATCATGACCAGCAGGCCGAGGGCGATCGGCAGCGAGATGCCGCCGAGCTGCACCGCGTCGAGAGCCCGGTCCAGGCCCGGGACAACCCGGCCGAGCAGCAGGCCGGCGACCATGGCCAGGCCGATCCAGACGGGTAGGAACCGGTCGAGGCGGGACAGCCGGGCGACCACCGCGTTCTCGGCGGCGTCGGCGTGGGTGGTGCTCACGGGCACTCCAGTCGGGTGTCAGTCATGGTGGGCTCCGGGGGAGACGGCGGGGGCGAGGCGGTCGACGCGGCCGGCGAGGTCGGCGTAGGCGGCCTCGAACGCCTCGTCGGTGTCGATCCGCACGGGGTCGGGCACGGACCAGTGCAGCCGGGGGCGCACGGGCCCGGTCAGCTCCTCGTGCGCGTTGTCGCACACCGCGATGATCAGGTCGTCGTCCCCGACGACGTCGGCGATGTGGGCGGTGCGGGTGGGGTCGAGCTCCAGCCGGTGACGGCGGGCGACCGCGACGGCCCGGGGGTGCACCCGGGCGGCGGGCTTCGTGCCGGCGGAGGCCGCGGCACCGCGGGTGCGGCGCTGCCACAGTGCGGCTGCCAGCTGGGAGCGGGCGGAGTTGTGGGTGCAGACGAAGACCACCCGGTCGACCCCGGTCAGCGGGGCGGGCGTGAGGGCGGCCAGGGTCTCCGGCCGCAGCCGCAGGTAGGTGCGCCGCCGGTCGCCCTCCGAGCGCGCCCGGACGACGAGGCCGGCCTCGGTGAGCACCCGGACGTGGTGGGCGACCAGGTTGGTGGGCATGTCGAGGCTGCGGGCGATCTCCCCGGGGGAGGCGTCGCCGAGGGTGAGCGCGTCCACGATCGCCAGGCGGGCGGGGTCGCCGAGGGCGGCGTGGACGCGTGCACGCCGGGTGACGGAATTAAGCTCAGCGTCCATTGACTCAACTATCGTTGAGTGAAGTGCCGGATGTCAACTGGCGAGCAGGGCGGCGAGCTGGCGCAGCGTGCCGGGGCGGGCCCGGTACCAGACCCAGGTGCCGCGTCGCTCGGCGTCGACCAGGCCCGCCTCGCGCAGCACCCGGAGATGGTGGGAGATCGTCGGCCCGGTCAGGTCGAAGGCGGGGGTGAGGTCGCACACGCACACCTCGCCGTCCGTGGCGGAGGCGATCATCGACATGAGTTGCAGCCGTACCGGGTCGCCCAGCGCCTTGAACGCCGGAGCGAGCGCCGCCGCCGTCTCGGTCGGCACCCGGCGCTGCGTGAGGGGTGCGCAGCAGGGGGTGGCGGTGAGGTCCAGCCGGGGCGGTGCTTGTTTCGGCATGGGTCTAGGTTGACATCTGTCTAATCAGCGTGCAAGTCTTTGCTTCGACGGATGTCGAGACAAGGGGGAAAGTCGTGGGTGACCCGCTGATCCGCCCCATGATCGCTGCCGACGCCGACCGGGTCCTCGCCATCTATCAGGCCGGCCTCGACGGCGGCGACGCCAGCTTCGAGACCGTCGCCCCCGGTTGGGCGGCGTTCGACGCGGCCCGGCTGGCCGACCACCGCCTCGTCGCCGTCGACGACGCCGGCACCGTGCTCGGCTGGGTCGCGGTGTCGCCGACCTCGACCCGCCCGGTCTACGCCGGCGTCGTCGAGCACTCCGTCTACGTCGACCCGGCGACCCGGGGAAGAGGGATCGCCCGGCTGCTGCTCGACGCGTTGATCGCCGGCACCGAGGCCGCCGGGATCTGGACCATCCAGTCCGGGGTCTTCCCGGAGAACGCGGCCAGCCTCGCCCTGCACGGGCGGGCCGGCTTCCGGGTCGTCGGCGTCCGGGAGCGGGTCGGCCGGCACCACGGCCGCTGGCGCGACGTGGTGCTGCTGGAACGCCGTAGCGCCGTCGTCGGCTGACCGCCGCGCCCCGCGCCGGGGGCATGCCCTGTTCGTTCGTCTCCCGGGCGCACCGCGCCCCACTGATTTGGCAAGCATCGATACGGAGGAGCTTTCCATGACCGTCCTCGACGACCTGCCCGTCGTGGTGATCGGCGCCGGCCCCGTGGGCCTCGCCGCCGCCGCCCACCTGCACGGGCGCGGCCTGCCGTTCACCGTCCTGGAGGCGGGGGAGAGCGTCGGCGCGGCCGTCCGGCAGTGGGGGCACGTGCGCGCCTTCTCGCCCTGGCGCTACGACATCGACGACGCCGCCCGCCGGCTGCTCGCCGACAGCGGCTGGATCGAGCCCGACCCCGACGCGCTGCCGACCGGCGGCGAGCTGGTCGACGCCTATCTGCGGCCCCTCGCGGAGCTGCCGCAGATCGCGCCGCACCTGCGCCTGCGCGCCCGGGTGGCGGCGATCAGCCGACTCGGCCTGGACCGGCTGCGCACCGCCGGCCGCGGGCAGGCCCCGTTCCTCGTCCGGCTCGCCGACGGCGAGGAGCTGCTGGCCCGCGCGGTGATCGACGCCTCCGGCACGTGGGGCACCCCGAACGTGCTCGGGGCCTCCGGCCTGCCGGCCCGGGGCGAGGCGGCGACCGGGGCGTACCTGGAACATGCCCTGCCGGACGTGCTCGGCGCGGGCCGCGACCGGTTCGCCGGCCGGCACACCCTCGTCGTCGGCGCGGGCCACTCCGCCGCGAACACCCTGCTCTCCCTCGCCGAGCTGGCCGCCGACGCGCCCGGCACGCAGGTGACCTGGGCGATCCGCGCGACGGCGCCGACCCGCGCCTACGGCGGCGGCGACGCAGACGCGCTGCCCGCCCGGGGCGCCCTCGGCACCCGGCTGCGCGCCCACGTCGAGGCGGGCCGGATCCGGCTGCTCACCGGCTTCTCCGTGCACGCCCTCGACCCGGCCGGCGACCAGGTCACCGTCGTCGTGCGCCGCCCCGACGGCGGGCAGGAGTCGGTGACCGTCGACCGGATCGTCGCCGCGACCGGATTCCGCCCCGACCACGGCATCGCCGCCGAGCTGCGCCTGGACCTCGACCCGGTGCTCGGCGCGACCCGGGCCCTGGCCCCGCTGATCGACCCCAACGAGCACTCCTGCGGCACCGTCCCGCCGCACGGCGTGGACGAGCTGAGCCACCCCGAGCCCGGCTACTGGGCCGTCGGCATGAAGAGCTACGGGCGCGCGCCGACGTTCCTCATGGCCACCGGCTACGAGCAGGTCCGCTCGGTCGCCGCCGCCCTCGCCGGGGACTGGGCGGCGGCCCGCGACGTACGCCTGGACCTGCCCGAGACCGGGGTGTGCAGCAGCGACCCGGCCGACTCCGTCGACGGCGGGAGCTGCTGCGGCCCTGCCCCGGAGCCAGCGGCCCGGGGGCTGGCGACCGGCCTGTCCGGCGGGCTGCTCGCCGTCGGGCTGCCGCTGGTGACCGTGGACTCCGGCACGGGCGGGTGCTGCGCCGGCTGATCCGGCGCAGTGGGTCGACCAGGAGCAGGGTGGACGCCCCGCCACGGCCGGGAGGGCGACTGGTGGAGCGTCAGGTCGCCCGCGCCCGGCCGGCGAGCGGTGTCCGTCAACCGGTGATCAGCAACGCGATGCCGCCGAGCAGGCCGAGGGCGAGCACCGCGGCGAGCGCGGCGGCATGTTGGCGTGAGCGGGAACCCTTGACGACGCGCAGCGCGAGAGCAAGGGGTCCGATCGGGAGCATGGTGGTGGGTCCTCTCGACGAGATCATGGCGATTCGCGCGGCGGCGCCGGCGGCGCCCAACGCGATCCGCAGGGCAGGCAGGTCAAGGTCTGCGGCGCCGTGCACGTCGGCCTGCCACTGTTCGAGGTAGCGGGCGCGCTGCCGTGGGTCGGGCAGCACACTGGCCGCGCAGCGGACCACGGTGAGCGCCAGCCGCAGTTGGACCGCGCTCATCGCGCCACCCGTGGCGATGACGGCCGCCACGATGTCCTCGCCGTGGCGGCGCGGGCGCACACGCGACGGGCCTCGGTGGCGCCGTCGGCCGTCAACTGGTACATCCGCCGTCGCGGCCCGCGCCGGTCGCTGTCGTCGTCCCACCGGGAGGTCACCCAGTCGGCCCGTTCAAGGCGGTCCAGGAGTGGATAGACGCTCCCCGACGGCCGCCCGGTCAGCTTGATGATCTCCAACCCCCAGCGGGGTTGGTCGCTGTCGAGCAGCACCGCCAGCACGTCGACGGTGGCCTTGCCGATGCGTCCCAGCGGCTCCATGCTCCTAGGCTACCTATGTAGTTTAAGGGTGTCCACCGTCGCGCGCCGAGGCTGCGGACGTCGCGCGCCCGCGTCCGTGTGGTCGGATGCGGTATGCGCGGAGGCTGGGCTGCGGTTCTGGCGGGCGCTTGGCCAACTGCCCATGCCCGAATGTGCTGTGCGCCAAGCCGGAGCCGCGCGCCCCGGGCTGACCGCCCGCGCGGCCCGCCCAGAACAGGGCGCGTCTCGGGCCGGTTTCCGGGCGAAGTGGAACCGGCCCGAGGCGGGTGCTCAGGAGGGCGGTCAACGGCGGTGCGTGTGTCGAGGTCGCCGACAATCTGCCTGGTGTCGTTCTCGTCCGGGACACGAAGGACCGCGATGGCGGGACGCTGACCTTCGCGCCGGACACCTGGGCCGGGTTCGTGAGTCTCGCCAAGCGGATCGGCCCCGTCGGCTGACCGATCGCCTCGGCGATGCGCGGGAGCGCGGATAGATCTTGGTAGTTTTCGGCCTCTCTGAGGGCCGTTTTGTACCAAGATCTCTCGATCTCTTCGGGTGCCGCGTAGACGTGGGGATGGCCCGAGTGCTCGGGGGTCGTCCTGGTGGCGCGGGCCGTCTGGTGGTGTGGGGTGTGCGGTTCGTGGCCGGTTGCGGTGGAATCGCGTCGGCGTGTCGTGTAGCGGAGGTGGCCAGGGTTCCCCGGCCCGGTCTTTTTGCCGCCTCGACGAGGGGTGGCGGCGGGCTGGGCGACGCGCGAGCGCGACCTGCGGAGCCGTCGGCATGGCCCGGGGCCCGTGCGGATCGAGCGGGTGCGGGTGCGACCGACACGGAGCGCGGCGGGGCGGTCAGGGGAGCCTTCCCGGCGTACGATGGCAGACGTCCCGCCCGCCCGGCATCGCCCTTCCTGAGCTGCCGTTAAGGATCGCCCACATAGGAAAAACCCCGGTCGCCAGGCACTTTGACCGCAAGATTACTTGCCGGCATGTCTCTAGGCCGAAACTCATGTGCGCGCTAGAGGGATGATCGGGTGAACCTTGCCGGCCGTCCCGGGTCGCTTCCGTCGGCTGTTCGGTCCGACTCTGATCGATGATCTTGCGGCTCGGGCATCGAGTCCTATGCTGCATCCATTGTGAAGTCCTGGGGGGGATCGTGATCACGGTGCTTGGATGCTGCGCGCCCGTCGGCGGTGCGACGACCCGCGCCCACTGACATGGAAATATACAACATCGTCCATCGTTTTGGTGACCGTTCGGCTACCTCCCCCGACCGGCCGGCCCTGCTCGGCGACGGCCGACCGGTCAGCTACGCGGCGCTCGCCGCCTCGGCGGGCGGTCACGCCGCGCTGCTCACCGCCGCCGGGGTGCGCCCCGGCGACCGGGTCGCCCTGCTGACTCCGCACGGCGCGCCCACCGTCGCCGCGATCCTCGGCACGCTCGCCGCCGGCTGCGCGTACGTGCCGCTGGACCCGGGCTTCCCCGCCGACCGGCTGCGCCACATGCTCGCCGCCGCGCGGGTGCGCGCCGTGCTGACCGCACCGGAACACCGTGACCTGGCCGACCGGCTCAACGCCGGCCGACAGGAGCCAGCCGACCGGCCCGGGACCGAGCACCGGGAACCGGCCGAGCGGCCCGGCACCGCCGTGCCGACCACCGCCGTGCTGACCATCGACGCGGTGACCCCCGCGCCGTTGCGCCCCGTGCCGGTCGACCCCGACGCGCTGGCGTACGTGCTGTTCACCTCCGGCTCGACCGGGCTGCCGAAGGCCGTCGGGCAGACCCACCGTAACCTCGCCCACGTCGTCGACAACCAGATCGCCACCCTCGGCATCGGCCCCGACGACCGGCTCAGCCTGCTCGCCTCGTTCAGCTTCGACGCGGCCATCCCCGACCTGTACCCGGCGCTGCTCACCGGCGCCGCCGTCGTCCCCGTCGACCTGCGCCGGCACGGGCTCGCCCACGCCGCCGACCAGCTCGACCGGCACCGGGTCACCGTCTACCACTCCACCCCGACCGTCTACCGGTTCCTGCTCGACGCCCTCGGCGACCGCCGGCTGACCAGCGTCCGGGCGGTGCTGCTCGGCGGCGAGCAGGCCACCCACGCCGACGCCACCCGGGGCCGGGACCGGTTCGCCCCCGGCTGCGTGCTGATCAACGGGTACGGCGCGACCGAGATGACGTTCGCCGCCCGGTACGCGCTGCCGCTGGCCGACGCATCCCCGGCCGCCACCGGCCCGCTGCCGATCGGCACCGCGCTGCCCGGTTACGAGCTGCACCTCGCCACCGTCAAGGCCACCGACCCGGCCGAAGCCACCGGCACTATCGAGGGAGCCGGCACCGACGACACCGGGGAGATCGTGGTGCGGGGCCGGCACGTCGCGCCCGGCTACCTCGACCGCGCCGACGACCGGTTCACCCGGGACGCCGACGGGGTGTGGTCGTACCGGACCGGGGACCTCGGGGCGCGACTGCCCGGCGGCGACCTCGTCTGCCTCGGCCGGCTCGACCGGCAGGTCAAGGTGCGCGGCTTCCGCGTCGAGCTGACCGAGATCGAGGCCGTGCTCGCCGCCTGCCCCGGCGTCGGCGCGGTCCGGGCGATCGCCCGCGGCGGCGAGCTGCTCGCGTACGCCCGCCCGGCCGGCGGGGTCCTCGACCCGGCGGCCCTGCGCGCCGCCCTCGCCCGGCGGCTGCCGGAGTACGCCCTGCCCCGGGCCGTCGTCGTGGTCGACGAGTTCCCGCTCACCGTCACCGGCAAGATCGACGAGCGGGCGCTGCCCGACCCGGCCGCCGAAGCCGCCATCGCAAGGGAGACAGCCGACCAGGAGCCGGCCACCGCTGCCGAGCGGGTCGTGCACGACATCTGGTGCGCCGTGCTGGGCCGCGAGATGATCGCCCGCACCGCCGGCTTCTTCGACGTCGGCGGCCAGTCGCTCCTGCTCGGCGTGGTCCAGCAGCGGCTCGCCGACCGGTTCGGGGTGCGGCTGCCCCTGCTGCGGCTGTTCGAGAACCCGACGATCGAGGCGCAGGCCCGCCTGGTCGACGCACCGCCCGCGCCCGACCGCGCCCCCGTCGGGCCGGCCCCGGCCGCGCCCGCCACGGCAGCCCGCGAGTACACCGGCGACGAGATCGTCGTCGTCGGCCTCGCCGGCCGCTTCCCCGGCGCGCCCGACCCCGCCACGTTCTGGTGGAACCTCTGCGCCGGCGTAGACGCCATCCACGACCACACCGACGCCGAGCTGACCGCGCTGGGCATCGGGCCCCGGCTGCTCGCCGACCCCCGGCACGTGCGGGCCGCCGGCCGGCTCGACGACGTGGCCGACTTCGACGCCGACTTCTTCGCCTTCGGCGCGCAGGAGGCCGCCCGCACCGACCCGCAGCACCGGCTGTTCCTGGAGACCGCGTGGGAGGCCTTGGAGGACGCCGGGCACGACCCGTCCCGGTTCCCCGGCCTGGTCGGCGTCTACGCCGCCACCTCCGCCAACCGCTACTTCCTGTTCCACCTCATGGACAACCCGGCCGTGGTCGGCGACGTCGACCCCGACGACTGGGAGGCCCGGCTGGTCGGCCGGCAGTTCACCGACCACCTGCCCGGCCAGGTCGCCTACCGGCTGGGGCTGACCGGGCCGGCGCTGGCCGTGCAGAGCGCCTGCTCCAGCTCGCTGGTCGCGGTCTGCGTCGCCGCCCAGAGCCTCGCCGACTACCAGTGCGACATCGCCCTGGCCGGCGGCGTCAACGTGACCTGGCCCCGCTACCGGCACACCCCCGGCGGGATGGCCTCACCGGACGGGCGGTGCCGCGCCTTCGACGAGGCCGCCAACGGCTCCGGGTTCGGCTCCGGCGTCGGCGTCGTCGCGCTGCGTCGGCTCGCCGACGCGCAGGCCGACGGGGACCGGATCTACGCGGTGCTGCCCGGCTGGGCGGTCACCAACGACGGCGCGGACCGGGCCGGCTACGCGGTCCCCGGCCCGTCGGGGCAGGCCGCCGCCGTGGCCGGCGCGCTCGCCGCCGCCGAGGTCGCCCCCGGCGAGGTACGCCTCATCGAGGCGCACGGCAGCGGCACGCCGCTCGGCGACGCCCTGGAGGTCGCCGCCCTGCACGAGGTGTACGGGGGCGTCGCGCCCGCCGAGAGCTGCGCGCTCGGCTCGGTGAAGACCAATATCGGTCACCTCGACGCCGCCGCCGGCATCGCCGGCCTGATCAAGGCGGTGCTCGCCGTCCAGCACGGGGTCATCCCGCCGAACCTGCACTTCACCCGCCCGCACCCCGAGATCGACCTGGCCGGCGGCCCGTTCCACGTGCCGACAAAGGCCCGGGACTGGCCGCAGGTGGCCCGCCGGGTGGCCGGGGTCAGCTCGTTCGGGCTCGGCGGCACCAACGCCCACGTGGTCGTCGAGCAGCCGCCCCCGGTCGAGCCGGCCGACGCCCGGGACGCCGACGCGGAACACACCGAATCAGAACACGCCGACGCCCCGGGGGCGGTCGCGCACCTGCTGCCGGTGTCGGCGCGTACCCCCATGGCGTTGCGGGCGGCGCTGCGCCGGCTGCGGCAGCACCTGGCCGGGGCGTCCCCGGCGCTGGCCGAGGCGGCCGCCACCCTCGCGCTCGGCCGCAAGGCGTTCCCGTGCCGGGCGGCGGTCGTCGCCACCGACCTCGCCGGCACCCTCGCCGGCCTGGACGAGCTGCTCGACGCCGACGCCCGGGTCGCCGGGCCGGACGGCGAGCTGCGGGACCTGGCCCTCGACTGGGTGGCCGGGCGCGACGTCGACTGGGCCGCCCTGCACCCCGAGGGCCGCGTCCGGCGCACCGGGCTGCCCACGTACCCCTTCCAGCGTCAGCGGCACTGGATCGACCCCCCTCAGAAAGGTGCGCGGTGAACTGGTTCGTCTCCGCCGGAAGCCGACCCCAGGCGCCGGTGCGGTTGTTCTGCCTGCCTTACGCCGGGGCCGGGGCCAGCGCGTTCCGCGACTGGCAGCGGGCCGTCGGCGCGGACGTCGAGGTGCTGCCGGTGCAGCTGCCCGGGCGGGAGAACCGGATCAGCGAGGATCCGAACTTCACCGTCGCCGACGTCGCCGCCGCGATCGCCGGGCGGGCCGACCGCCCGTACGCGATCTACGGCCACTCGATGGGCGCACGGGTCGGCTTCGAGGTGGTCCGCGAGCTGCGCCGCACCGGCGGGCCGCTGCCGCTGCGGCTCTACGTCGGCGGGGCGCGGGCCCCGCACGTCGACGACGCGAGCCTGTTCGACGGGCTGTCGACGGTGGACGACGAGGAGCTGCTGCGCCGCCTCGGCGACGGCGGCGGGCTGCCACCGGAGGTGCTGGCCCACCCCGAGCTGGTAGAGCTGCTGCTGCCGCTGCTGCGCGCCGACTTTCGCCGGGTCGACGGCTATCGTTACGTCCCGGGCGAGCCGCTGCCGGTGCCGGTCGTCGCGTTCAGCGGCCGGTCCGACCGGGCGGTCAGCCACGCGCAGAGCGCCGCCTGGGCGCGGCACACCGCCATCGGGTTCACCCTGCACGAGATCGACGGCGGGCACTTCTTCCTGCACGACCGCCTGCCCGAACTGGCCGCCGCGATCAGCGGTGACCTCACGGACGCCCTGCGGGGCGCCGCCGCCGTCCGGGTCGCCGGCGCACACGGGACCGTGTCGGCCCCGGACGGCCCGGCGGAGAACATCCCGGCGGAACCGGCGGGCGCGCACCGGGTGCCGCTGGGCGACACCGGCTGGTCGGTGTGGCGGGATGCGATCCTGCGTACCACCGGGTTTCCCGCCGACGGGCTCACCGCGCTCTCCGCGCCGCAGGCCGCCGCCGCGGCCGACGACCTCCTCGCCACCGGCGACGGCGCGGAACGGTTCGACAAGGAGTTCGCCGAGGCGCTCACCGTCGCCGCCGGCCGGCTCGGCGAGCTGGCCGCCGACCCGCTGCTGCGCGAGGCCGTCACCTGGCAGAACCGCAACGCCCTGCTCGCCCTCGACGGGTTGGCCGGCGCCGGCGCCGACGCGCCCCGCAACGTGCGCCGCCGCGACCGCGAGCGGGCGCTGCTGAAGTACTGGCAGCGCTACTGCGGCAAGAACGAGACCGTCGGCTTCTTCGGCCCGAGCTGCTGGGTCACCCTCGACCCGGAGCTGGCCGACACCGCCCGGGTGCGCCCCGGCCCGGCCCTGACCCGGCGGCGCTGGGTGTGGTTCGAGTCGTGGGCGCTGTCCGCGTACGCCGACCGGGTCGGCGCCGACCTGGCCGTTCGGCAGTGGTGGCCGCCGCTGCTCCAACCGCACCTGAGCCTGCGCGACCGGTCGGTGCTGCGGCCCGGCCGCCCGCCGGTCACCCTCACCCCCGTGGAGGCGGCCCTGCTCGCCGCCGCCGACGGCCACCGCAGCGCCCGTGACCTGGTCGGTGACCCGGCGATCGGGCTGCGCCGCCCCGAAGACGGGTACGCGCTGCTCGACCGCCTCGTCGAGCGGGAGCTGATCACCTGGGACGCCAACCTGCCCGTCGACCCCGACGCCGAGACGGCCCTCGCCGCCCGCATCGACGCCATCGGCGACGAGCCGGTCCGGATCGCGGCCCGCGCCGGCCTGGACCGGCTGCGTGCCGCCCGCGACGAGGTGGCCGACGCCGCCGGCGACCCCGACCGGCTGCGCGCCGCCCTCGACCGGCTCGACGCCACGTTCACCGAGCTGACCGGCCAGCCGGCCCGCCGCCGCGCCGGCCAGATGTACGCCGGGCGCACCCTCTGCTACGAGGACACCGCCCGCGACCTCGACGTGAGCTTCGGCGCGCCGCTGCTGGCCGACCTCGCCGCCCCCCTGGCGGTGCTGCTGCGGGCCGCCCGGTGGCTGGCCGGCGAGCTGGAGCACGCGTACGGGGCGACGTTCCGCGAGCTCTACGACGAGCTGCGCGCCGACGCGGGCGACGCCCCCGTGTCCCTGGCCGACCTGTGGTTCCTCGTGCAGGGCCTGTTCTGGGGCACCGGCGAGCGCCCCGTCGACGCGGTCGCCGCCGAGTTCGCCGCCCGCTGGGCGGGCCTGTTCGGCTTCGCCGACCTGCCCGAGGGCGCCACCGAGGTGCGGCTGGCCGTGGCCGACCTGGCCGACCGGGTCGCGCAGGTGTTCCCCGCCCGCCCCAGCGACTGGACCAGCGGCCGGCTGCACAGCCCCGACCTGCAGCTCTGCGCCGCCGACGCCGACGCGCTGGCCCGGGGCGACTACACCGTCGTGCTCGGCGAGCTGCACGCCGCCTGGCCGTCGTTCGACTGCCAGGTGTTCACCCCGTCCCACCCGGACGTGGCGGCGCTGCGGGCGGCGCTCGCCGCCGACCTCGGCGAGAACCGGATCCGGCTGCTGTTCCCCGGCGACTGGCCCCGGCGCACCAGCCGCACCGCCGAGGCCCTGACCGGCCCCACCGACCGGCAGCTCGCGTTCCTGCCCGCCCCGGGCGCCGACCCCGACCGGGTGCTGCCCACCGTCGACCTCACCGTCGCCGACGAGGACGGCCGGCTCGTGGTCACCGCCCGCGACGGGGCGCGCTGGCCGCTGACCGAGGTGTTCGCCGGGCTGCTCAGCGCCCACGCCGTCGACGGGTTCAAGCTGGTCGCCGCTGCCCCGTACACGCCCCGGATCACCCTGGACCGGCTGGTGGTGGCCCGGCAGACCTGGCGTACCACGGTGGGGGAATGCGGCCTGGCCGACGTCACCGCCGAGCGGGACCGGTTCCTGGCCGTACGCCGGTGGCGGCGCACCCTGGGCCTGCCCGAGCTGGTCTACGTCAAGCTCGGCACCGAGACCAAGCCGTGCTTCGTCGACCTGGGCAGCCCCGCGTACGCCGCCATGTTCGCCGCGATGGTGCGGGCCGCCCGCACCGACGGCGGGGACGGGGTGTCGCTGACCGTCAGCGAGATGCTGCCGACACCCGACGACGCGTGGGTGCCCGACGCCGCCGGCCGGCGCTACTTCAGCGAGCTGCGGCTGCACATCGTCGACGAGCAGTGGCGGGCCGACCGGTGAGCCACCTGCTGCCGCTGGGCGACACCGGCTGGTCGGTGTGGCGGGACGTGCTGCTGCGTACCGCCGGGTTCCCCGCCGCCGGCCTCGACCTCCTCGCCGCGCCCGAGGCCGCCGCGGCGGCCGACGCGCTGCTGGCCGGCGAGGCCACCACCGAGGTGTACGACAAGGAGCTGGCCGCCGCCCTGGCCCGCTCCTCCGCCGTGCTCGCCGGGATCTGCGCCGACCCGGCCGTGCGGGAGGCGGTCACCTGGCAGAACCGGGAGATGCTCGTCGCCCTCGACGGGCTGCTGCGCACCGACCCGGCCGTGCGCAACAAGCCCCGCCGCAAGCGGGAGATCGCGGTGCTGCGCTACTGGCAGCGCTACTGCGGCAAGGCCGAGACCATCGGCTTCTTCGGGCCGGTCTGCTGGGGCACCCTCGACCCGGACACCCCGCACACCCGGCTCACCCCGGGCACCGGGCTGGTCGCCCGCCGCGAGGTGCACCTGGAGGCGTGGGCGCTGTCCGCGTACGCCGACCGGCTCGCCGCCGACCCGGCGGTGCGCCGCTGGTGGGCTCCGGTGCTGCCGCCCCACCTGCGGCTCGACGGGCGTCGGTTGTGCCCGCCGCTGGCCCCGGCGGTGGAGCTGTCCGCCGTGGAGGCCCGGCTGCTGGCCGGCTGCGACGGCCGTACCCCGGCCCGGGACGTCGTGGCGCGGCTGTGCGCCGACGGCGCGGCCGGCCTGCGCCGCCCCGACGACGGCTACCTGCTGCTCGACCGGCTCGTCGAGCGGGGCCTGCTGACCTGGGACGCCGGCCTGCCCAACAACCCGCAGGCGCAGCGGGTGCTCGCCGAGCGGATCGCCGCCGTCGGCGACCCGGCGCTGCGCGCCGACCTGGCCGCCGGCCTCGACCGGCTCGCCGCCGCCCGCGCCGACGTGGCCGCCGCCGCCGGTGACCCGGACCGGCTCGCCGCCGCCCTCGCCGCCCTCGACGCCGAGTTCACCGCCGCCACCGGCGCGTCGGCGACCCGGCACGGCGGGCAGATGTACACCGGCCGCACCGTGGTCTACGAGGAGACGTCGCGGGACCTGGAGTTCGCCGTCGGGTCGGCCGTGCTCGACGCGCTCGCCGCGCCCCTGGCGATCGTGCTGCGGGCCGCCCGCTGGCTGACCGCCGAGATCGGCGCGGCGTCCGAGCGGGTCCTCGGCGAGCTGCACGCCGAGCTGGCCGCCGACGGGCCGGTGCGGCTGGCCGACATGTGGTCCCTCGCACAGGGCCTCATCCTCGCCCCGGACGGCCCGGTCGCCGTGGCCAGCGCCGGGTTCACCGCCCGGTGGGCGCAGCTGTTCGGGCTCGCCGACGTCGCCGCCGACCAGTCGGAGCTGCGGCTGCGCAGCGCAGACCTGGCGGGGCCGGCGCAGGCGCTGTTCCCGGCCGCCGCGCCGGGCTGGCCCACCGCCCGCATCCACAGCCCGGACGTGCAGGTCGGCGCGGCCAGCGTCGACGCGCTCAACCGGGGCGAGTTCCAGCTCGTCCTCGGCGAGCTGCACCCGGCGACCACGCCGTTCGACAGCGCCGTGTTCGCCCCGTTCCACCCCGACCCGGCCGCGCTGCGCGCCGCCGTGGACGCCGACCTGGGGCCGGCCCGGCTGCGGCTGCTGCCCCCGGCGGGCTTCCCCCGGCAGACCACCCGCACCACCTGGCACCTGCGGGGCCCGGCCGACCGGCAGGTCGGCATCGACACGGCCCGGGGCGCGGACGTCGCCGACCTCGTCGCCGCGAGCGCCGTACGGGTGGAGTCCGTCGAGGGGCGGCTGGTCGCGGTGCTTCCCGACGGGGCCCGGTGGCCGCTGGTCGAGGTCTTCGCCAACCTCCTCGGCGCGCTGCTGCTGGACAGCTTCAAGCTGCTCGCCCCCGCGCCGACCACCCCCCGGATCACCATCGACCGGCTGGTCGTGGCCCGGCGGACCTGGCGCACCACCGTCGCCGACAGCGGCCTGGCCGGGGCCACCGGCGAGTCCGCGCGCTACCTCGCGGTGCGCCGCTGGCGGGCCCGCCTCGGCCTGCCCGAACGGGTGTTCGTCAAGGTCGGCACCGAGGTCAAGCCCTGCTACGTCGACCTCACCGGCCCGCTGTACGCCCAGTCGCTGTGTGCCATGGCCGACGCCGCCGCCCGGACCGACCCGGCCGTCACGCTCACCGTCAGCGAGCTGCTGCCCGCCCCCGCCGACGCCTGGGTGACCGACGCGGCGGGGCGCGGCCACGTCAGCGAGCTGCGCCTGCAGATCACCGATCCAGCCACCTACCGGGGGGAACACGGGTGACCGACATCCTGTCCATCAGCGCCGCGCACGGCGAGCCGCTGCCGTGGCCCGACGCGACGCTCGCCGACCTGGTCGCCGCGCAGGCCGCGCGGACCCCCGGCGCGGTGGCGGTGCGCCAGTGGGACGAGCGGCTCACCTACCGGGAGCTGGTCGGCCGGGCCGCCGGCGTCGCCGCCGCGCTGCGCGAGCGCGGCGTGGGCCGGCACAGCCGGGTCGGCGTGTGCGGGCAGCGCCGCCCCGACCTGGTGGTCACCGTCCTCGGCGTGCTGCTCGCCGGCGGCTGCTACGTGCCGCTGGAGCCGGGCGGCCCCCGCAGGCGGCTACGGGAGATCGCCGCCGACGCCGGGGTGCGCATCATCGTCGGCGACGCTGCCGAGGCCGAGTTCGGGGACGCGCCCGGCGTGGAGACGCTCGGCCTGCCCGGCCCCGCGCCGCTGGCCCCCTGCCCGGCCCGACCCGGCGACCCCGCGTACGTGCTGTTCACCTCCGGCTCCACCGGCCGGCCCAAGGGCGTGCTGGTCAGCCATCGCAACGTCGTCGAGTTCGTCACCGGCTGCGCGGCGCTCACCGGAGCGAACGCGTCGGTGCGCGGCCTCGGCGCCGCCTCCCTCGGCTTCGACGCCGCCGTCATCGACCTGTTCGTGCCGCTGCTGCTCGGCGGCGCGGTGCAGCTCGTCGACGCCGACGATCGGGCGGACCCGGCCCGGCTCACCCGGTTCATCGCCGCTCACGAGGTCGACTGGGGCTTCCTGACCCCGACCGTGCTGTCCATGCTGGACCCGGCCGAGCTGCCGGGCTGGCGCACCGTGCTCTGCGGCGGCGAGGCCGTGCCCGCCGAGCTGGCCGCCCGCTGGGCACCCGGCCGGCGTTTCGTCAACGGCTACGGCCCCACCGAGACCACCGTGCTGGCCGTCACCGCCGAGCTGACCGGCGCCGAGACCGACCCGGTGCCGATCGGCCTTCCGGTGCCCAACCACCGCGCGTACGTCGTCGACGCCGAGCTGCGTCCGGTGCCGCCGGGGGAGACCGGCGAGCTGCTGATCGGCGGCCCCGGCCTGGCCGACGGCTACCTCGGCCGGCCCGGCCTGACCGCCGAGCGGTTCGTGCCCGACCCGTTCTCCGGCCTGCCCGGCGAGCGGTTGTACCGCACCGGTGACCTGGTCAGCCAGGCCCCCGACGGGCGGATCGTCTACCTGGGTCGCGCCGACCGGCAGGTGAAGATCAGGGGGCAGCGCATCGAGCTGGGCGAGGTGGAGGCCGTCCTCGCCGGGCTGCCCGGCGTCGACCGGGTCGTGGCGGAGGCCGTCGACGCCCCGGCCGGGGCCGAGCTGGTCGCGTTCCTCACCCCCGCCGACGCGCCCGACGACGCGGCGCTGCGCGCGTACGCCGAGCCGAGGCTGACCGCCGCGATGCGCCCGGCCCGGGTGCTGCGCCTGGCGGCGCTGCCCGTCAGCCCGACCACCGGGAAGCTGGACCGGCCGGCGCTGCGGGCGCTGGCCGCCGCCGCCCGCCCCGCGCCCGACGTCGACGTCGACGGTCCGGCCGGCGGCGACCCGGTCACCCGGGCGGTGGCCCGGGTGTGGGCGCGGCTGCTCGGCGCGGCCCCCGGCCCGGACACCGACTTCCTCGCCGCCGGCGGCAACTCCATCGCCGCGATGCGGCTGGTCGCCGCGCTGCGCGCCGAGCTGGGCCGCGCCGTGGACACCCGGGACGTGTTCGCCGGCCGCACCCTCGCCGGCCTGGCGCAGCGGATCACCGCCGCCGCCCCCGACGCCGGGGACGGGCTGACCACCGGCAACCCGCCGACGCTGTCCCCGCCGCAGCGGCGGCTGTGGTTCGTCGACCAGCTCGCCCCGTCCAGCGCCCCGTACAACATCGCGGTGGCCCACCGGCTGCGCGGCGGGCTGGACGTGCCCGCCCTCGGCGTGGCCCTGCGGGCGGTGGCCGAACGGCACGACGTGCTGCGCTGGCGCATCCCGCAGACCGCCGGGGTGCCGTACGCGGTCTGCGCGGAACCCACCGACGTGGCGGTGCCCGTGGTGGACCTGACCGGCGGCGGCGATCCGGAGGCGGAGCTGGCCCGGATGCTCGCCGCCGGGGCGGCGCACGCGTTCGACCTGGCCACCGGGCCGCCCTGGCAGGTGACCGTCTACCGGCTCGGCCCGGCCGAGCACGTGCTCGCCGTCACCTGGCACCACGCCGTGTTCGACGGCTGGTCCGAGGCGGTGTGCTACGACGACCTGGCCGCCGCGTACGCCCGGGCCGTGGCCGGCGACGATCCGACGCTGCCCGCCCCGGCGGCCCGGTACGCCGACTACGCCGTCTGGCGGGCCGAGCGGGACCGCCGCCGGGGCGCCGCCGACCTCGCCTGGTGGGCGCAGCACCTGGCCGGCGCGCCGACCGTGCTGGAGCTGCCCCGCGACCGGCCCCGCCCCGCCGTGCAGACGTACGCCGGGGTGGAGGCCACCGTCACGCTCTCCGCCGAGGCGGACCGGGCGGTGCGGGCCCTGGCCGAGGGGCGCTCGACGACCGTGGCGGCGGTGCTGCTGGCCGGGTTCGGCGAGCTGCTGACCCGGCTCACCGGCGGCGACGACCACGTCGTCGGGGCGATCGTGGCCGACCGGCGGCTGGCCGCGTTCGACGACGTCGTCGGGTTCTTCATCGACACCGTCCCGGTGCGGGTACGCACGGCCGGGGCGAGCTTCGCCGAGCTGGTCGACCGGTGCGCCGCCGAGCTGCACGACGCCACCGCCCACCCCGGCGCGCCGCTGGAGCGGATCGTGGAGGCACTCGGCGTGGGCCGGGACACCTCCCGCGCCCCGCTGGTGCAGGTGCTGTTCAACGTGCTCAACTTCGCCGAGCCCCGGCTCGCGCTGGCCGGGCTGACCGGCGAGCCGGTGCCGGTGCCCAAGCCGGGTTCCCCGTTCGACCTCACCGTGTACGTGGTGGAACGGGCGCTTCCCGGGTCGGGCGGGCCGGGCCGGCTCGGCGTCGAGGTGGTGTTCAACCCCGACCTGTTCGACGCCGACCGCGTCGACGCCCTGCTGGCCGACCTGGCCGCCCTCGTCGGGGCGCTGGCCGCCGCCGCCCACGAACCGGCCGGCGGGGTCGCTCCCGAGCTGCCCCGTCCGACGGTGCGCACCGCCGGACTCGGCGCGATGACCGTCGCCGCGTCCGCCGAGCCCGTCCGGGCGGTGGTGCTGCCGGCCGGGCCCGACGCGCTCACCGACACCGAGGAGCTGGTCGCCGGCATCTGGCGGGAGGTCCTCGACCGCGACCGGGTCGGCGTGACCGACAACTTCTTCGACATCGGCGGGCACTCCCTCGCCCTGGCCGCCGTGCACGCCCGGCTGACCGCCGCCACCGGCCGGTCGATCGCGATGCTCGACCTGTTCCGCCACCCCACCGTCCGGGCCCTCGCCGCGCACCTCGACGGCGCGGCCGACCGGCCGGAGCTGGCCCGCGCCGCGCTGCGGGCCGCCGCCCGCCGCAGCCGCGCCCGACGTATCCCTCCCCGCCGCCCCGGCGGCACCGCATGAAGGACGACCTGATGGACAACACGATCGCCACAGACCACCCCGCCGACGACGGCATCGAGCCGATCGCGGTCGTCGGGCTGGCCGCCCGGCTGCCCGGCGCGGCCGACGTGCACGAGTTCTGGCGCAACCTGGTCGACGGCGTGGAGTCCGTCACCGAGCTGACCCGGGAGGAGCAGCTCGCCCGGGGCGTGCCGCCCGAGGAAGTCGACGACCCGGGCTGGGTCAGCCGCGCCCCCCTCGTCGACGGCTACGACGAGTTCGACGCCGGCCTGTTCGGGATGACCGCCCGGGAGGCCGAGGTCACCGACCCGCAGCACCGGCTGTTCCTGGAGACCTGCTACACCGCCCTGCAGGACGCCGGCTACGACCCGGCCCGCTACGACGGGGCCGTCGGCGTGTACGCGGGCACCGGCGCGGCGTCGTACCTCAACCGCAACGTGCTGCGCAACAAGCGGGTCGGCGGCAACCCGCACAGCGCCGTCTCCATCGCCACCAGCAACTCGCCGAACTACACCGCGACGAACGTGTCGTACCGGCTGGACCTGCGGGGGCCGAGCCTGACCGTGCACACCGCCTGCTCCACGTCGCTGGTCGCGTTCCACCTGGCGTGCGAGGCGCTGCGCAACGGCGAGTGCGACATGGCACTGGCCGGCGGCGTCAACATCGAGCTGCCGCAGGCCGGCTATCTCGGCATGGACGGCTTCACCTCCCCCGACGGGCGGTGCCGGCCGTTCGACGCCGAGGCGAACGGCACCGTGTGGGGCAGCGGCGTGGGGGTGACGCTGCTCAAGCGGCTCTCCGACGCGATCGCCGACGGCGACCACATCCGTGCCGTGGTGCTCGGCAACGCCATCAACAACGACGGGGCCGGCAAGGTCGGCTTCACCGCGCCCAGCGTGGACGGGCAGACGGAGGCCGTCGCCCAGGCCGTCGGGATGGCCGGGATCGACCCGCGCACCATCAGCTACGTCGAGGCGCACGGCACCGGCACCGCGATGGGCGACCCGATCGAGGTGGCCGCCCTGTCGGCCGTCTACACCAAGGACACCGACGACCGGGGCTGGTGCGGCATCGGCTCGGTCAAGTCCAACATCGGCCACCTCAGCCAGCCCTCCGGCATCGTCAGCGTGATCAAGACGGTGCTGGCGATGGAGCACGGGTTGATCCCGCCGACGATCAACTACGAGACCCCGAACCCGGCGATCGACTTCGCCGACACCCCGTTCTACGTGGCGAACACCCTCACCAAGTGGGACACCGACGGTGCGCCGCGCCGCGCCGGGGTCAGCTCCTTCGGCATCGGCGGCACCAACGCCCACGTGGTGCTCCAGGAGGCGCCGCCGGCGCACCGGGGCGACCGGCGGGTGCGCCCGGCGCAGCTGCTGCACGTCTCGGCGAAGACCGCCACCGCCCTCGACGCCGCCGTGGACCGGCTCGCCGAGCACCTCGCCGGCAACCCCGACGGCGGGGCCGCGCACCTCGCCGACGTCGCGCACACCCTGCGGGTGGGCCGCCAGCAGTACGCCCACCGGCTCGCCGTGGCCGCCACCGACCTGCCCGACGCGGTCGCCGCGCTGCGTAACCCCCGGCGCGCGGTGCGCGGGGTGGCCGACGGGCCCGCCCCGAAGGTGGGTTTCCTCTTCTCCGGCCAGGGCGCCCAGCACGTCGGCATGGGCGCGCAGCTCTACGCCGAGGAGCCCGCCTACGCGGCCGTGGTCGACGAGTGCGCCGAGCTGCTCCGCGCCGAGCTGGGCCTGGACCTGCGGGACCTGATCCTCGGCCGGGACCCGGCGGCGGCCGAGCTGCTGGCGCAGACCCGCTACACCCAGCCCGCCCTGTTCGTCGTCGAGTACGCCCTGGCCGTCACCTGGCAGCGCTTCGGCGTGCGGCCGGCGGCGATGGTCGGGCACTCCATCGGCGAGTACGTCGCCGCGACCGTCGCCGGGGTGCTCGACCTGCCCGACGCGCTGAAGGTGGTGGCCGCCCGGGGCCGGCTCATGCAGTCGCTGCCGGCCGGGTCGATGCTGGCCGTCCCGCTGGACGAGACGGTGGTCGCCGGGCTGCTGCCCGAGGGCGTGTCGATCGCCACGGTCAACGGGCCGGGCACCTGCGTGGTGGCCGGGGAGACCGACGCGGTGGCCGCGTTCGCCGAGACGCTGAAGGCCACCCGCAAGGTCAAGAGCAAGGCGCTGCGCACCTCGCACGCGTTCCACTCGCCGATGATGGAGCCGATCCTCGCCGAGTTCACCGCGCTGATGGCGGGCGTGCCACTGCGCGCGCCGAAGGTCGCGTTCCTGTCGAACGTCACCGGCACCTGGATCACCGACGCGCAGGCCACCGACCCGGCGTACTGGGCGGCGCACCTGCGCCAGCCGGTGCGCTTCGGCGACGCGGTGGCCGCCCTGCTCGCCGAGGGCACCTGGGCGCTCGTCGAGTGCGGCCCCGGCCGGCAGCTGGCCAACCTGGCCCGGATGCAGGTCGCCAAGGGCTCGGCCGAGCAGCGGGCCCTGGTGCCGCTGGGCAGCCTCCCGGGCGCGGGGGAGCCGGCCGGCGACCTGGCGATGCTGCTGGCCACCGCCGGGGCGTTGTGGTGCGCCGGCCTGCCCGTGCGTACCGGCTCCGACCCGGCGGCGCGGCGGGTGCCGCTGCCGACGTACCCGTTCGAGCGCCGCCGCTACTGGGTCGACCCGGACCCGGTGGAGGCGGTCGCCGCCGCGCCGGCCGAGACGGGCCCCCGGCCGCTGCCGGACTGGTTCGCCGTGCCGGTGTGGCGGCAGGCCGCGTCCGGGCCGGCCACCGCGCCGCTGGGCCGGTGCCTGGTGCTGGTCGACGGCCCGCGCGGCGAGGCGCTCGTCGCCGGCCTGCGCGCCGCCGGTGCCGAAACCGTCGTGGTACGCCCCGGCGCCGCGTTCGCCGCCGCCTCCGGGGCCCCCGGCGTCGCCGCTGGCGCGGCCGGTGCGGGGCCCGGCGGTTTCACGCTGAGCCCCGGCGTCCGGGAGGACCACGACGCGCTGGTCGCCGCCCTCGGCGACGACCTGCCGGCGCGGCTGGTGCACGCCCTCGCCCTCGACGGCGAGCCGACCGGCACCGACATCGCCGCCACCCTCGCCGCCCAGGACCGGGGCTTCTTCAGCGCCCTGCACCTGGTGCAGGCCCTCGCCGGGGCCGGCCGCACCGGCGACGAGCGCGCCCTGACGCTCGATCTGGTGACCGCCGGCATCGGCGACGTGACCGGCGCGGACCTGACCCGCCCCGAGCACGCCACCCTCGCCGGCCTGGCCCGGGTCCTGCCGGTGGAGCTGCCCGGGCTGACCGTCCGGCTGCTCGACGCCGACCCCGCCGCCACCGGCGCGGACGCCCTGGTCGCCGAGCTGCGCCGCCCGGTCGATCCGGAGCACGCCGAGGTGGCGCTGCGCGGGTCCCGCCGCTGGGTCACCGGCTACGAGCAGGTGACGATCGACGCCGAGGGCGAGCCCGGCGCGCTGCGCGACGGCGGCCGGTACGTCATCACCGGCGGCCTCGGCGGCATCGGCATCACCCTCGCCGAGGACTTCGCCGCCCGGGCGCGGGCGAGGCTGGTGCTGCTGGCCCGCTCGGGCCTGCCGCCGCGCGAGCGGTGGGACGACCACCTCGCGGTGCACGGCGCGGACGACCGGGCGGGCCGGGCGATCGCCGCGATCCGCCGGATGGAGGCCGCCGGCGCGTCGGTGCTGGTCCTCGCCGCCGACGTCACCGACCCGGCCGACCTGCGCCGGGTCCGGGCCGCCGCCGAGGCCGAGTTCGGCGGGATCGACGGGATCGTGCACGCCGCCGGCCTGCCCGGCGGCGGCATGGCCGAGGTCAAGGAGCGCGCGGAGGCGGAGCGGGTGCTCGCCCCGAAGCTCGCCGGCACCCTCGCCCTGGCCCAGGTCTTCGGCGACCTGCCGCTGGACTTCGTGGTGCTCTGCTCCTCGATCACCGCCGTGATCGGCGGCTTCGGGCAGGTCGACTACTGCGCGGCGAACAACTTCCTCGACGCGCACGCCCGCGCCGGGACCGGCTGGGCCGCGCCGGTGGTGTCGCAGAACTGGGGCGGCTGGGCCGAGGTCGGCATGGCGGCGGAGAGCACCGCCCCGGCCGGGTTCCGGGCGGTGACCCGGGACACCGTCACCACCACGGTCGACCACCCGGTGCTCACCACGCGGGTGACCGGCCCGGAGGGGACGGTGCTGCACGGCCTGGTCTCCGCCGCCACCCACTGGCTGCTCGACGAGCACCGCATCGGCGGGGTGCCGGTGGTGCCGGGCACCGCCCACCTGGAGTCGGTGCGCGCCGCCGTGGTCGCCGCCGTCGACGCACCCGGCCCCGACGCGGCCGTGGAGCTGCGCGACGTGGCGTTTTTGGAGCCGTTCTCGGTGCCCGACGGCACGATCGCCCAGTACCGGGTGGCGCTCACCGCCGCCGAGGACGGGGCGACGGAGTTCGTGGTGCAGAGCCTCGCCGCCGGGGTGCTGCGCACCCACGTGCGGGGCGCGGCCGGCTGGACCACCGAGCCGGCCCCGGCGGCGGCGGACCTCGCGGCGGTGGCCGGCCGGTCCCGCCGGGTCGACGACGACGCGTCGTTCGGCCGGGGCCGCACCAGCATGCTCACCTTCGGGCCGCGCTGGCGGTCGCTGACCGCGCACCACCTCGCCGACGGCGAGGAGCTGGCACTGGTGGAGGCGCCCGCCGAGGCCGCCGCCGACCTCGGCGCGTGGGGCCTGCACCCGGCCCTGCTGGACGTGGCCACCGCGTTCGGCCGGGGCCAGGGCTCCGGCACCTACCTGCCGCTGTCGTACGGGCGGATCGTGGTGCGCGGGCCGCTGCCCGAGCGGTTCCATAGCCACCTGCGCCACCGCGACGGCGGCACCGACGAGGTCGTCTCCGCCGATCTGACCCTGACCGACCCGGACGGCCGGGAGCTGGTCTCGATCAGCGACTTCGTGTTGCGCCGGGTGGACGCCTCGGCGGTCACCGGCGGGCTCGCCACCGACGGAGCGCCCGCCGCCGCCGACGGACCGGCGGCGGGCGCGGCCAGCGAGGACATCCGCCCGGTCGACGGCGCGGAGGCGTTCCGCCGCAGCCTCACCGCCGGCTTCGGCGCCCAGGTGGTGATCACCACCCGGTCGGTGGCCGACATCCGGCGGCGGGCCGCCCGGGTCACCACCGAGAGCCTGGAGTCGGAGACCGACCCGGCGGTGTCCACCGCCACGGTGGAGGGCGGCGGCTCGACGGCGCCGCGCACCGAGCTGGAGGCCACCATCGCCCAGGTGTGGCGCGACGGCCTCGGCGTGCCGGTCGTCGGCGTGGACGACGACTTCTTTGCCCTCGGGGGCAACTCCCTCGTCGCGGTGCAGCTCATCGCGTCGATGCGCAAGGCGACCGGGGTGCGGCTGCCGATGCGCAGTCTCTTCGAGACGCCCACCGTCGCCGGGCTCGCCGCCCGCATCGAGGAGCTGCGCGCCGAGGCGTCGGCCGCCGACGAGCCCCCGGCGCCGACCACGAGCATCCCGCGGCTGCCCCGCGCGTGAGCACCGAGGAATCAAGAGGAGTCGTGGCTTCACCGAAGCAAGGGGAGTCGTGGGCTTCCAGGAGACAAGGGAGTTACAGAGCAATGAGCGACACGATCGCCACGCTGCCGGTGGTCGTCGAAAGCGACGGCCGGACACTGACCGACCTGATCGGCGCCCGCCGCGCCGAGCTGCGGGCCGGCCTCGTCGCGCACGGCGGGCTGCTGTTCCGCGGCTTCGACGTCGGCGGTGTCGACGGCTTCGACGCCGTGGTGCGGGCGCTGGCCGGCGAGCCGCTGGTCTACACCGAGCGGTCCTCGCCCCGGCACGCCATCAAGGGCCGGGTCTACACCTCGACCGACTACCCGCCGGACGAGGAGATCTTCCTGCACAACGAGAACTCGTACCAGGCGCGCTGGCCGCTGACCCTGTTCTTCTGGTGCGTCACCCCGCCGGACACCCTCGGCGCGACCCCCCTCGCGGACGTGCGCCGGGTGTACGAGCTGATCGACCCGGCCGTGCGGGAGGAGTTCGTGCGCCGCCGGTGGATGCTGGTGCGCAACTTCCACGCCGACTTCGGCACCCGCTGGCAGGACGTGTTCAACACCGAGGACCGCGCCGAGGTCGAGGCGTACGCGGCGGCGAACCGGATCGCCCTGGAGTGGGTGGGCGCGGACGGGCTGCGCACCCGCGCCGTGCGCGACGCGGTGCACCACCGGCCCGGCTCGGACACCCCGCGCTGGTTCAACCACGCCACGTTCTTCCACCTGAGCACCCTGCCGAAGGAATACCAGGAGGGGCTGCTGGCCATGTTCGGCCCCGACGGGCTGCCGTCGAACACCTACTACGGCGACGGCGGCGAGATCCCCGCCGACGTGCTGGACCACCTGCGGGCCGCGTACCGGGCCGCCAGCGTCCGCTTCGACTACCAGCGCGACGACGTGCTGGTCGTCGACAACATGACCGCCGCGCACGCGCGGGAGCCGTTCACCGGCCCCCGCAAGATCGCCGTCGCGATGGCCGAGCCGCACACCCCCGAGCGCACTGGAGACAACTGATGGCCGAAACCCGATTCCTGGTCGTGCGCAACGACGAGGAGCAGTACTCGATCTGGTCGGCCGACCGGGAGCTCCCCGCGGGTTGGCACGACACCGGCTTCGCCGGCACGCGCGAGGAGTGCCTCGCGCACATCGACACCGTCTGGACCGACATGCGTCCCCGCTCGGTACGCGAGGCAGCATCATGAGTCGCGAGTGGACCTTCCCCGCCTCCTTCGCCCAGGAGCGGGTGTGGATGGCCAACCAGCTCGACCCCGGATCGCCGGTCTACAACGTGTCCAACCCGTGGCCGTTCCCGCCCGAGCTGGACGCCGACGCCGTGACCGAGGTGTTCAACCAGGTCGTCGCCCGGCACGAGGCGCTGCGCACCCACCTGCGCGCCGACGACGGGACGCTGGTGCAGGTGGTCCGCGAGCACGAGCCGGTCCGCCTGGCGGCCGAGGACCTGTCGGGCCTGCCCGAGGCCGAGCGGCTCGCCCGCTACCACGCGATCCGCGAGGAACTGGCCCGCACCCCGATCCCGCTCGACACCCCGCCGCTGTGGCGGGCCCGGCTGGTCAAGGTCAACGAGGCGTGGTCGGTGCAGTTCGTGGTGCACCACGCCGTCTTCGACGCCCACTCGGCGGTGCTGTTCACCACCGAGCTGACCGCGTTCACCACGGCCGCGCTGACCGGCGCGCCCGCCGCCGTGCCCGAGCTGCCCATCCAGTACGCCGACTTCGCCGCCTGGCAGCGCGACCAGCTCGCCGGCCCGGAGCTGGACCGGCAGCTCGACTTCTGGAAGGCCCACCTGGCCGGTGCGCCCGCCGTGACCGGCCTGCCGCTGGACCGGCCCCGCCCGGCCCAGCTCGGCTTCGCCGGCGACGAGGTCCGCTTCGACCTGCCCGACGGGCTGCTCGACGCCGTGGGCCGGCTCGCCGCCGCCTCGGCCGCCACCCCGTACATGGTGCTGCTGACCGGGTTCGCCGCGCTGCTGTCGCGGATGTCCGGCGACGACACCGTGGTCGTCGGCGTCTCCACCGCCGGCCGGGACACCGCCGAGGTGGCCCCGCTGATCGGCATGTTCGTCAACCCGGTGGCGCTGCGCTGCGACCTGACCGGCGACCCCACCGTCACCGAGCTGCTCGGCCGGGTCACCGGTGGCCTGCTCGACGCGATGGAGCACGGGCAGACGCCGTTCCAGAAGATCGTCGAGGTGGTGGCCCCGCAGCGGGACCCGTCCGTGCAGCCGATCTTCCAGACCGCGCTGAACTTCATCCCCGACTCCGGGCTGGACCCGGTGCCGCTGGGCACCACGAAGGACGACCTGGCCTTCGACGTCACCACGGGGGAGAGCCGGCTGGTCTACCGCACCGACCTGTTCGACCGGGCCACCGCCGAGGCGGTCGTCACCCGCTACGTCCGGCTGCTCGAAGCCGCCGTCGCCGACCCCGGCCGGCGGGTCAGCGAGCTGCCCCTGCTCGACGACGCCGAGCGGCGGCTGGTCATCGACGCCTGGAACGCCACCGCCCACGCCCGGCCGGGCGGCACCGTCGTCGACGAGGTGCAGCGGCAGGCCGCCGCCACCCCGCACGCCACCGCGCTGGTCTGCGCCGGCACGGAGCTGACGTACGCCGAGCTGAACGCCGCCGCGAACCGGCTGGCCCGGCTGCTGGTGGCGCGCGGGGCCGGCCCGGAGACCCGGGTCGCCCTGGCCCTGCCCCGCTCGGCGGACCTGCTGGTGGCCGTCCTCGCGGTGCTCAAGTCCGGCGCCGCGTACGTGCCGGTCGACACCGGCTACCCGCCGGCCCGGATCGCGTACCTGCTCGACGACGCCGAGCCGGCGCTGGTGCTGGCCGCCGCCGACACGGCGGCCCTGGTGCCCGGCGACGCGCTGGTGCTCGACCCGCGCACCGCCGCCGACCTCGACGCGGCCGACCTGACCGACGCCGACCGGGCCGCCCCGCTGCGCCCCGAGCACCCCGCGTACGTGCTGTACACCTCCGGCTCCACCGGCCGACCCAAGGGCGTCGTGGTGGAGCACCGGGCGGTGGCGGCCTACCTGGCCTGGGCGCGGGACGCCTACCCGGGGCTGGCCGGCACGGCGCTGCTGCACTCGCCGGTGTCGTTCGACCTGACCGTCACCGGGCTGCTCGGGCCGCTCACCGCCGGCGGCACCGTCCGGCTCGCCGCCATCGACGAGCCGGCCGCCCGCGCCGGCGGGCAGCCGGCGTTCCTCAAGGCCACCCCGAGCCACCTGCCGCTGCTCGACGACGCCCTGTCCCCGACGGCGGACCTGGTCATCGGCGGCGAGGCGCTCACCGGCGAGCAGCTCGCCGCCTGGCGGGCCGCCCACCCGGGCGTGGCCGTCACCAACGAGTACGGTCCGACCGAGGCCACCGTCGGCTGTGTCGCCGCCCGGATCGCACCCGGGCAGGAGCTGGCCGCCGGGCCGGTGCCGATCGGCACGGGCACCTGGAACACCCGGGCGCTGCTGCTCGACGCCGCGCTGAACCCGGTGCCCCCGGGCGTGGCCGGCGAGCTGTACGTGGCCGGCGACCAGCTCGCCCGCGGCTACCTGCGCCGCGCCGGGCTGACCGCCGAGCGGTTCCTGCCCTGCCCGTACGGGCCGCCGGGGCAGCGTATGTACCGCACCGGCGACCTGGCCCGCTGGCGGGCCGACGGGACGCTGGAGTACCTGGGCCGCCGCGACGACCAGGTGAAGGTGCGCGGCATGCGCATCGAGCTGGGCGAGATCGAGTCGGCCCTGCTGGCCCGGCCCGGCGTGCGGGCGGCGGCCGTGGGCGTGCGCACCGACTCCGGCGAGCCGACGCTGGTCGGCTACCTGGTCGGCGACGCCGACCAGGCCGCGCTGGCCGCCGAGCTGGCCCGGGAGCTGCCCGCGCACCTGGTGCCGGCCGCGTTCGTCACGCTCGACGCGCTGCCGCTGACCCCCAACGGCAAGCTGGACCGGGCCGCCCTGCCCGCCCCGGCCGCTTCGGCGGCGGTCGACGACGCGTACGTCGCCCCGCGCACCGACGCCGAGGCCCTGGTGGCCGAGGTGTACGCCGACATCCTCGGCGTGGAGAAGGTCGGCGCGACCGACGACTTCTTCGCCCTCGGCGGCAACTCGTTGCGCGGCATGCGGGCGATGGCCCGGATCCGGGCCGAGGTGGACGTGGACCTGCCCATGCGGGCGCTGTTCGGCAGCCCGGTGGTGGCCGACCTGGCCGGCCAGATCGAGAAGCTGATCGCCGCGGAACTCGACGAGCTCTCCGACGCCGAGGTCGCCGAGCTGCTGGCGACGGAAGAGGGAAACACCGCATGACCGACCTGTTGGATCCGGCCCGGGAGGCGGCCCGGCAGGCGCTGATCGCCAAGCGCCTGCGCAAGCGTGCCGCCGCCCCCGCCGCCCGGATCACCCCCCGGCCCGCCGACGTGCAGGTGCCGCTGTCGTACGCCCAGGAGCGGGTCTGGTTCATGGACCAGCTCGCCCCGGGCGAGGCGGCGTACCACATCGCGGTGCCGCTGCGGGTGCGCGGGCCGCTCGACGTCGCGGCCCTGCGCGGCGCGTTGGCCGCCCTGACCGCGCGGCACGAGTCGCTGCGCACCCGGTTCCCCGCCGATGCCGACGGCCGCCCCACGGTGGTCGTCGAGGAATCCGTGGAGGTGCCGCTGACGGTGACGGAGGCGGCCGACGCCGACGCCGCGCAGGCGCTGGTGGAGGCCGCGTCGGCGGAGCCGTTCGACCTGGCCACCGGGCCGCTGCTGCGCGCCCTGCTGATCCGCCTCGCCTCCGCCGACGATGAGCACCTGCTGTTCCTGAGCAAGCACCACATCGTCGGCGACGGCTGGTCGGTGGACGTGCTGCTGCGCGACCTGATCACCTGCTACCACGGCGGCGAGCCGCCCGCCCTGCCCGTGCAGTACGGCGACTTCGCCGTGTGGGAGGCGCGGGAGCTGGGCGGCCCGGCGGCCCGGGGACACCTGGACTGGTGGAAGTCCCGGCTGGCCGGCATCACCCCGCTGGAGCTGCCGCTGGACGCCCCGCGCCCGGCCACCCAGACCTACCGGGGCGACTTCGTCGAGTTCCAGCTCGACCCGGCCGAGACCGAGCGGCTCAACGCGCTCACCCGCACGGGCGGCGCGACGCTGTTCATGACGCTGCTCGCCGCCTACCAGGTGCTGTTGGCCCGGCACGCCGGGCAGGAGGACTTCGCCGTCGGCGCGTCCGTGGCCGGCCGGTCCGTCCCCGAGCTGGAGAACGTCGTCGGCATGTTCATCAACATGCTGCCGCTGCGCGCCGAACTGGCCGGCGACCCGACGTTCACCGAGCTGCTGGACCGCGTCCGGCGCGGTGTGCTGGACGGCTTCGAGCACGCCGACGTGCCGTTCGCGAAGGTCGTGCACGAGCTGGGCCTGCCCCGCGACGTGAGCCGGTCCCCGGTGTTCCAGGCCATGTTCGTGTTGCAGAACTACGAGATGGGCCGGTTCACCGGTGTCTCCGACGCCGCCGACGTCCGCTTCGAGTGGACGCCGATGGAGCTGCGGGCCACCCGGTTCGACTTCGAGCTGCACGCCGTGGAGACCACCGAGGGGCTCTGGGGCAAGCTGGTCTTCAACACCGACCTGTTCACCCGCGCCACCGTCGAGCGGATCGCCCGGCGGTGGACCACCCTGCTGCGGGCGGTCGTCGCCGCGCCGGACACCCCGGTCTCCGCCCTGCCGATGACGGACCCCGCCGAGCGGGAGCTGCTGGCCGCCTGGAACGACACCGCCGCCGGGTTCCCGCGGGAGCAGACCCTGCACGGGCCGTTCGAGGCGCAGGCCGCCGCCGCGCCCGACGCGGTGGCGCTGACCTTCGAGGGCCGCTCGGTGACGTACGCCGAGCTCAACGCCGCCGCGAACCGGGTCGCCCACCGGCTGCGCGCGGCCGGCGTCGGCCCGGAGACCCTCGTCGGGGTGTGCGCCGAACGCTCGGTGGAGCTGGTCGCCGGGCTGCTCGGCGTGCTCAAGGCCGGCGGCGCGTACCTGCCGCTGGACCCGGAGTACCCGGCCGACCGGCTGTCGTTCATGGTCACCGACGCGGACGCCCCCGTGGTGCTGGTGCAGGAGCACCTGCGCGACGTGCTGCCCGACACCGGCGCGACGGTGCTCGCCCTCGACGACGAGGCGACGTGGGCCGACCAGCCCGCCACCGACCCCGAGCCGACGGCCGGGCCCGGCAACCTCGCGTACGTGATCTACACCTCCGGCTCCACGGGCCGGCCGAAGGGCGTGCCGAACACCCACCGGGGCATCGTCAACCGCCTGCACTGGAAGCAGCAGACCTACCGGCTCGCCGCCGACGACGCGGTGCTGCAGAAGACCCCGGCCAGCTTCGACGTGTCGGTGTGGGAGTTCTTCTGGCCGCTGCGGGAGGGCGCCCGGCTGGTGCTGGCGAAGCCCGGCGGGCACAAGGACGCCGCGTACCTGCGGGACCTGCTGGTGGCCGAGCGGATCACGACCACGCACTTCGTCCCGTCGATGCTGACGGTCTTCCTCGGCGAGGACGGTATCGAGGCGGCCTCCGGGCTGCGTCGGGTGATCTGCTCCGGCGAGGAGCTGCCGCTGGCCTCGGCGGTGGAGTTCACCGCCCGGCTGCCCTGGTGCGAGCTGCACAACCTGTACGGCCCCACCGAGGCGGCCATCGACGTCAGCGCCTGGCACTGCGACCCGGCAGCGCTGGCCGGCCTGGCGGGCGTGCCGATCGGCGGCCCGATCGCCAACCTGCGGCTGCACGTGCTCGACCCGGCCGGCAACGAGTGCCCGGTCGGCGTCGCGGGGGAGCTGCACATCGGCGGCGTCGGCCTGGCCCGGGGCTACCACCGCCGGCCGGCGCTGACCGCCGAGCGGTTCGTGCCCGACCCGTTCTCCGGCGAGCCGGGGACCCGCCTGTACCGCACCGGCGACTTGGCCCGCTGGGTGCTCTCCCCGGCCGGCGCGGGTGGGGCGGCCGGCGGCGATCCGTCGGCTGGCGGCGCCCCGCCCGGGGTGATCGAGTTCCTCGGCCGCATCGACCACCAGGTGAAGCTGCGTGGCCTGCGCATCGAGCTGGGCGAGATCGAGAGCGCCCTGCGGGAGCAGCCGGGCGTCACCGAGGCGGCGGTGATCGTCCGCGAGGACACCCCGGGCGACAAGCGGCTCACCGCCTATCTGGTGGGCGACGCCGGGCACGCCGCGCTGAAGGCGGCGCTGAAGGAGACCCTGCCCGAGTACATGGTGCCGACCGCGTTCGTCACGCTCGACGCGCTGCCGCTGAGCCCCAACGGCAAGCTCGACCGCCGGGCGCTGCCCGCGCCCGTGGTGACCCGCGAGGCGTCGGTGGCGCTGGTCGAGCCGCGCGACGACACCGAGCGGCTGCTGGCCGGGATCTGGTCGCAGGTGCTGGGCGTCGACACGCTCGGCATCGACGACGACTTCTTCGACCTGGGCGGGCACTCGATGCTCGCCACCCAGGTCGTGGCGAAGATCCGCAAGGCCGAGCACGGAGGCCGGCCCGTCGGCGTGATGGACCTGTTCCAGCAGCGGACCATCCGCGAGCTGGCCGCGTTCATGACCGGCGACGCCGCCGACGACGGTCCGCGCCGGCTGCTCTACGAGCTGACCAGGCCCATCCCCGCCGGCAAGCGGGTCCGCACGTACGTCTGCGTCCCGTACGGCGGCGGCAGCGCCATCGTCTACCAGCCCCTCGCCGACGCCCTGCCCGCCGGCAACGCCCTGTACTCGCTGGCGATCCCCGGCCACGACGTGGGGCTCAGCGAGGAGGGCCTGCCGTTCGAGGAGCTGACCCGTCGGGTCGCCGACGAGATCGTCGAGCGGATCGAGGGCCCGATCGTCCTGTACGGCCACTGCGGCGTCGGCAGCGCCATCGTCGCCGAGGTGGCCCGCAAGGTCGAGGCGGCCGGCCGGGAGCTGGAGGCGCTCTACATCGGCGCGATGTTCCCGTTCGCCCGCCCGAAGGGCTTCTTCGCCGCCGCCCGCAGCCGCCTCGAACAGCTGCGCAGCAACAAGCACTACGCGAGCTGGCTCAAGTCGATGGGCGTCGACACCGACGAGCTGGACCCGGAGCAGGCCGACCGGATCATCAGCAACATGCGGGCCGACTCCCGCGCCTCGGAGGAGTACTTCACCGGGCTGCTCGACGCCCAGGCGGCGAAGCTGCGCGCCCCGATCGTCTCGGTGGTCGGCTCCGAGGACCCGGTGACCGACTACTTCACCGAGCGGTACGCCGAGTGGCAGTTCCTCACCGACACCGTCGGGCTGGTCGTCCTCGACCAGGCGGGGCACTTCTTCCTCAAGTACCGGGCGGACGAGCTGGCCGAGATCGTCACTGCGGTGCACCCGGCGGTGCTCGCCGACGACACCACCGCGCTGGAGGCGCCGGCCCGGGGCGAGGACGCCGGCTGGGTCGTCGCCGACCACCAGCGAGTCGGCGTGGCCCCCCGGCCGGAGCGGGCCGTGGTCAAGCCGAGCATGGGCCGGTTCGTGGCGGTCACCGCCGGCCAGCTCGTCTCCACCACCGGTTCGGCGCTGACCGCGTTCGCGCTGCCGATCTGGCTGTTCACCCAGACCGGCTCGGTGGCGAACCTGGGCCTGCTGTGGGCGTTGGCGCTGATCTGCGGCGTGCTGATGCTGCCCATCGCGGGCGCGATCACCGACCGGGTCAGCCGCCGGCGGATCATGATGATCGCCAGCTCCGGTGCCGGGTCGATCCAGCTGCTGCTGGCCGCCCTGCTCTGGACGGACAACCTGCGACTGTGGATGATCTACGCCCTGGTGGCGCTGAGCCAGGTCGCCGGATCGTTCCAGCGCATCGCGTTCACCTCGGCGGTGCCGCAGCTCGTGCCGAAGCGCTACCTCGGCCACGCGATGGGCGTCACCCAGCTCACCAACGGCTTCGCGATGCTGCTGATGCCCGTCTTCGCCGCCGGCCTGCTGGCCGCCATCGAACTCAAGGGCATCCTGCTCATCGACGTGGCCAGCTACGTGGTGGCGGTGGCGACCCTGGCCGTGGTCCGCTTCCCCGACCTGCTCGGCTGGCGGCCCCGGGAGCGGCTGCTCGTCGCGATCGCCAACGGGTTGCGCTACTCGTGGCAGCATCCGGGCTTCCGGCTCATGCTGGGCTACTTCGCGATCGGCAACATCTTCCTCGCCCCGGCGCTGGTGCTGACCACCCCGCTGGTGCTCTCCTTCGCCACCGCCACACAGGTGGCGCAGGTCGCCCTGGCCGAGGCGCTCGGCGCGGTGGCCGGCGGCGTGCTGATGTCGCTGTGGGGCGGCCCCCGCCACCGGCGGATGATCGGCGTGCTGATCGGCAACCTCGGCACCGCGCTCGGCTGCGTCGTGATCGGCCTGGACGCCTCCGTGGCGGTCATCTGCGTCGGGGCGTTCTGGCTGGCCATGGCGATGACCACCGCCCAGTCGATCTACGCGACGATCGTCCAGGTGAAGGTGCCGCAGCGCTACCACGGCCGGGTGTTCAGCCTCAACCAGACCATCTCCTGGTCCACGCTGCCGATCGGGTTCGCGCTGATCGCCCCGGCGGCCACCGGCCTGTTCGAGCCGATGCTCGCCCCGGGCGGCGCGCTCGCTGGGTCGGTGGGCGCGGTCATCGGCACCGGTCCGGGCCGGGGCATCGGCTTCGCGTACGTCTGCTTCGGCGCGGCGCTGGTGCTGGTGACCCTCGGCGGCTTCGCGATCCGGCTGCTGCGCCGCTTCGACATCGAGGTGCCGGACTCGCTGCCCGACGACCTGATCGGCGCGCAGGAGCGCGAGCGGCGGCTGGCCGCCCGCGCGGCGCAGCGGCAGGAGGAGGAAAAGGAGAAGGTGCCCGTGGCGGCGTGACCCGCCGCCTGGCGGTTGGGATGGCCCTCGCGGCCTGCCACTGCACGGGGCCGGGGCCTGCGGCGGTCGACCGCCGCAGGCCCCCGCGCGCTCAGGCCCGCTGCGGGTCGGCCAGGTCGGCGGCGGCGACGTCGTCGGGCTCGGCGACCCAGCCGGAGAAGACCGGCACCCCGTGCCACGGGCCGGTGCCGTCGCCGCGCCGGTCGGTGGCGACGGCCACCACCGCGTACGGGTGGCCGAAGCGCAGCTCCGCGACGCGGGCCATCCCCTCCGGTGGGAGGCTGACCCGCGCGAACATCCCGGTGACGGCCGCCGCCTCGAACCCGTACCGGCTGTAGCGGGCCACGGCCGCCTGCCGGGCCTGCACGTCGCCCGCCCCGACCAGCGGGGCCAGCACCCGGCCGGCGGCGGCGAACCCGAGCCCGGCCAGGTCGTGCTCGTCGCGCGCCGACCAGCAGGGCAGCACCGCCGCGTGCCGCTGCTCCCGGCGGTCGGGGGCGAACGTGCGCACGGCCTCCTCGCGCAGCGTCCACAGCGGAGTCTCGCCCAGCGGCAGGTCGAACAGCGACCGCCGGCCGGCGGGCTCGTCGGCGTCGGCGTCGGCGGCGATCCGGTACGCGGCGGCGAGCACGTCGGCGGGGGCCACCCCGGGCGCGGCGGCCACCGAGACGACCGCCAGCCCCGTCCCGCCGTTCCCGCCCGTCCCGTTCGCGCTCGGGCCGTCCCCGGCCGGCTGTGCCGCCGCCACGTGCACGGCGACGTCCCCGGCCTCCGGCGTCGTGGCGATCCACGCGCGGTGCCCGTGCGCCGGGGTGCGCAGCACCCGGGTCAGCCGCCCGGCCCACGGGCTGTCCGGGCCGAGCGCCCCGGCCGGGGCTAGGCCGAACGGGGTGGCCCAGGAGATCCGGGTGGCCACGGCCGAGGCCAGGGCGAGCGCGACCTGGGTGGTGAGCGTCAGCGGGAACCGTTCGATCAGCCCGAGGCTGTGCTCGCGAGCCCACGCGTCCAGGCCGGCCTGGTCCGGCAGTGGGCCGGTCGCGGTGGCGTGGGGGAGGGTGGCCCGCCAGGCGTCCAGCCCGGCGGTCTCCGTGCCGGGTCGGTGCCAGACGGCCGTCGCCGACGGCACCAGGGGGTGCGGCGCGTCGAGCAGCGCGGCGGCGACCCGGGCGGCCCGTGCCGGTGCGGTCCCGAGGGCCTCGGCGAGGCCGGCGGCGGGCTCGCTGGGGTCGGCGGCCTGCTCGTCGGGGCCGGTGGCCTGCTCGTCGGGATCGGCCGATGCGCAGAGGGCGAGCAGCAGCCACGCGCCCAGCGGGGACGCGACGTGGTGCCGGTCGCCGATCGAGGCGTGCAGCCGGGCGGCGTAGCGGGCCAGCGGGGCGTGCAGGTTCGTCGTCATGTCCCCACTGTGCCCGCCCGGTGGCCGTTCGCCCGCCGGTCGGCTGCACCGCATCTCCCGGCCGCTGCGGGTGGGCGGCGGGCCGGGAGACGGGTTAGGCTGCCCGCCGTGGCAGGTCTGTTGAGGAGTGTGGCGTCCCGGCTGGGGCGGGTGGCCCGCGGCGGGGCGGCGTCGACGCGTACCCCCGGTCCGATCCCGGCCCAGGTGGCGCGGCGCCGGCAGGTCACGGCGTTGCAGCGCCGGGAGCTCAGCTACGCCCCGGAGCCCGACGGGCAGGCCGACCCGGGTGAGGTCGTCTGGACCTGGGTCCCCTACGAGGACGACCCCCGGCAGGGCAAGGACCGCCCGGTGCTGGTGGTGGGTCGGTCCAGCCGGACCCTGTTCGGCCTGATGCTGTCCAGCCAGGGCGAGCGGGACGGCCAGCGGCACTGGCTGGCGCTGGGCCCGGGAGCCTGGGACCGGGACAGCCGGCCCAGCTGGGTGCGGCTCGACCGCGTCCTCACCATGCGGGAGGACAGCATCCGGCGCGAGGGCGCGGTGCTGGACCGGGCGCGCTTCGACCGGGTGGGCCAGGCGCTGCGCGCCGGCTACGGCTGGCGCTGAGCCCCGCCGCTCCGTAGCGGGCGGCCCGGTCGGGCGTCAGCACTCGGCGAGGTTCGAGCTGTCGACGAGCTGACGGGCCGAGCGGGAGGTGCCGACGCTCTTCGCCCGGTACATCGCCGCGTCGGCGCGGTCGAGCGCCTCGGTGAGCTGGGTCGGGCAGGTGACGGGGGCGAGCCCGACGGAGGCGGTGACCCGCAGGCTCAGGCCGCCGAGGGGGATCGGCGCGGCGAGTGACTCGCATAGCCGGCGGGAGGCGTGCTCGATCCACCGCCGGTCGACGGTCGGGGTGGTCAGCAGGCCCGCGAACTCGTCGCCGCCGAGGCGGGCCACGAGGTTGTCCCCGGCGAAGGCGGCCAGCCGTTCGGCCACGCTGACCAGCACCTGGTCCCCGGCGGCGTGCCCGTAGCGGTCGTTGACCTGCTTGAAGTCGTCCAGGTCCAGCACGATGGCGATCAGCGGCTGGCCCGCGGTGTCGGTGAGCAGGGTCGCGGCCAGCCGGAAGAAGGCCCGCCGGTTGGGCAGCCCGGTGAGGGCATCGTGGCTGGCGGCGTGCCGCTCGGCGGCCAGCTCCGCCTGGAGGTGTTCGATCTCCGCCTCGGCCAGCAGGGCCCGGCGGCGCAGTTGCCACGCGGAGACCAGGGCCCCGGCGGCCGAGATGCCGGACGCGATGGTCAACGGATCCGGCACGAACCCTCCTCACCGCGTCTGCCCCCACGCGCCCGACCGCTGCCGCCCGGCGCCCGTGGAAACTCCCGTTTTCCCTGGTACAGCCCCAGGTGGGGTAACCCAAAGTGAACGCCTGGGTACACCCTACGTGCGATATCATGCTCGCTGTCCGGTGCAGATGCAATAGCAGATGCACGTGCAGCAAATCCCGTCGTAAGCCCCGACCCCTCGCCAGCACACCGCTCCTCCCGCGGCATCGGCAGGCTCTTACCAGAAAGATGCCCCATGCAGCAGCCCCGCAACGGTGTTCCCACCGCACAGCTCCCCCCGTTGACCTGGTTGAAGAGTCGACGGAGCAATCCCAGCGGCAACTGCGTCGAGCTGGCCGAGCTTCCCGGCGGTGCCGGGATCGCCGTCCGCAACTCCCGGCACCCCGACGGTCCGGCGCTGATCTACACCATCGACGAGATCGCGGCCTTCGTCCTCGGCGCTCGGGACGGGGACTTCGACCACCTGATCGGCTGACTCTGGGTCACCCCCTGGCTGCGTCTCGTCAACGGGACCGAAGTGCCCGCCGCCCGGGTTCACCTCACTGTCGGTCCATGGCATGCTTACACGTCGGCCGGGGTGGGGCCCGGTGCGACGAAGGCAGCAAGCGGAGGTCGGTGCGTGACGATGGTTCCCGCGGAGGGTGGCCCGGCCACCGGCCCGACCGTGTTGCGCATGCTGCTCGGCGCGCAGCTGCGCCGCCTGCGGGAGGCCAGCGGGGTGACCCGGGAGGGTGCCGGCTGGGAGATCCGGGCCTCCGAGTCGAAGATCAGCCGGATGGAGCTCGGTCGGGTCGGCTTCAAGGAGCGTGACGTCGCCGACCTGCTCAGCCTCTACGGGGTCACCGACTCCACGGAGCGGAAGTCCCTGCTCAAGCTCGCCCACGACGCCAACAGTCCCGGCTGGTGGCACCGCTACGGCGACGTGTTGCCGTCGTGGTTCCAGTCCTACCTGGGCCTGGAGGCGGCCGCCGCGCTGATCCGCAGCTACGAGGTGCAGTTCGTGCCGGGCCTGCTCCAGACCCCGGAGTACGCCCGGGCCGTCGTCCTGCTCGGTCACCGAGGGGCCGCCTCGGACGAGATCGACCGCCGGGTGGGCCTGCGCATGCAGCGCCAGGAGCTGCTGCGCCGGCCGCAGCCCCCGCAGTTGTGGGCGGTGGTGGACGAGGCGGCGCTGCGCCGGCCGATCGGCGGGGCCAAGGTCATGCGTGACCAGCTCACCGCCCTGATCGAGGCGACCCGGGCGCCGCACGTGCGGTTGCAGATCATCCCGTTCGACGCGGGCGGTCACGCCGCCGCCGGCGGGGCGTTCACCATCCTGCGCTTCGGCGACCAGGACCTGCCCGACATCGTCTACATCGAGCAGCTCACCAGCGCCATCTACCTCGACAAGCGCGAGGACCTCGACTATTACGCGGCGGCCATGGAGCGGCTCTGCGTCGAGGCCGAGCCCCCGGAGCGGACGCCGGAACTGCTCACCCGGCTGCGCGACGAGCTCTACCCGTAACGGCGGGTTCCCTGGGCGGGGCGGCGGCTCACGCTGCCTCTACCATGGTCGACACCGGCGACAGTGGACGGACGCCGGCGCAACAGGTCAGCGCAGAGCCATGGAGGCACCCCTTGACCACCGATGCCCCCGGCGCCTCGACCGGTCCCGCCCACCCCAGCGACCGGATCGACACCTCGGTGGCGCATCCCGCCCGCCGCTACAACTACCTGCTGGGCGGCAAGGACAACTTCCAGGCCGACCGGGACTCCGGGGACGCGATGGCCGCGGCCTTCCCGACCATCCGCGTCGCCGCCCTGGAGAACCGCCGCTTCCTCAAGCGGGCGGTCGCCCACCTCGCCCGCGAGGCCGGTCTGCGGCAGTTCCTCGACATCGGCACCGGCATCCCCACCGCCGACAACACCCACGAGGTTGCCCAGGCCGCCGACCCGCGGGCCCGGGTGGTCTACGTCGACAACGACCCCATCGTGCTCGCCCACGCCCGGGCGCTGCTGACCAGTTCGGCCGAGGGCGCCACGGCCTACATCGACGCCGACCTGCGGGACCCGGAGAAGATCCTGCGCCATCCCGATCTGCTCCGCACCATCGACCTGGGGCAGCCGGTGGCGCTGATGCTGGTCGCGATCCTGCACTTCCTGCCCGATCCTGACGACCCGTACGCGCTGGTCCGCCGGCTGCTGGAGGCGCTGCCCGCCGGCAGCTACCTGGCCGCCTCGCACGCCACCTATGACCACCTGCCCGAGCAGGTGGCGCGGGAGTCCAGGGCGGCGACGCGCAGCGGCGGGGCGCGCGACGTGATCAGCCTGCGCAGCCGGGAGGAGTTCGCCGGCTTCTTCACGGGCCTGGAGCTCGTCGACCCGGGCATCGTCTCGATCGCGCAGTGGCACGCCGACCGAGAGCCGCGGCCCCGGCCCTCGGTGGTCGACGTCAGCATGTACGGGGCCGTCGCCCGCAAGCCCTGACTCACCCCCGGTGGGGGGGGGGGGGGGGGCCCCCCCCCCCCCGGGGCGGCCCAACAACCCCCCCCCCCCGGGGGGGGCCCATTATCGGGCACCCCCCGAACCGCGAGGGGAGGTGTAGGAAT